>RKRU01000052.1 GCA_007571225.1 Nitrosopumilaceae archaeon
ATTCCTGTCACTGGCACTTGTACCTGTCTGCTCAAATACAGTCCTATCATCCTTGGTTACGGATATCTCATATTCTGCTGCCACTGGCAGATTTCTCAGAAAGATGTCGGTCACTTCAAACATTATCCTTGCATCCTCTCCAGACCTTAGATCTTCTGGTTCCCAGGAGACGAATATCCGAAACTGGCCGTTCTCCGTCACCTTTCCTATGCGGGTATAATCAAGGTCGGGCCTGATTACAAAGTCCATCTGTTCTCCGCCGCCATCCTTCTGGTATGCTGTCTGGTTTTCAAACATGCCGTATAACTCGTCTTGTGAGATGATAAAGTGTATTATCCTCTCCCCCACAAAAAAGTCGTCTATGTTTACACTCCCGTCTGAAATGTCCATTCCGTTCACCGACATATCAAAGCCAGAGATCAAGAGATCCCCGTATCCGTCGGGAATTATAAGTTCATTATGTACCACATATGATTGCTCTATGTTCTCCTCACTCCACTCAAACGGCATTGAATATCTAATCTCCTTCATCTCAGAGTCATACTCAAAGTTGTATATCTCGTCGTAGTACGTTACCGTCCTGATATACTGCTCTCCAAAGTTTGGATCGTCTATTTCATACGTGGTGATCTGGGGAATGGAGATTCCCGAATCGTACTGCAGGGGTGTGGCTAAGCGATCCGCATAGTCACCTGCCGTAAGAATACTGATGTCAAATTTGTACAGTCCGCCGTCTGCAAGTTCGGGACCATTGACATGTATCATCCTGCTCTCCACCCCCAAGAGCTGCCCGATTATGTCAATCTCCCTACTCTCTCCAGGCGCATCCTCCTCTATTGTAATTTTGTTGTTGTCATCTGATACAAAGTTAAAGACCAGAAAACCATTGTCTGCTGCAAATTCGCGCTCAAAGAGGAACGCATCCCCCCGTTCGGCCCGTACTAGAAACGTGACGTCGCGTAACGTAACAGTGGTGTCAGAGTCGATTAGGGACATTGCTACCCGGAGCCCGTCTTCTGGCATGCTGTCTGTGGGGGGCAGTCCTGTCATCTCCGGCGTGGGAGGTGCAGACGAGGAGATCTCCAACGAGACGTTTCTCCCGTTCAGCTCCACGGGTGGAAATATCTCACTTGAGGTACCGTGCCCTGCTGCATAATGGTCGGTAGTTACGTGTTGTAGGGACATGCACAAGACTACCATGGTGGACATCAGGAATACCCGACGACTGCAGGCCGGATTCATGTCCACTTGTCTGTGCTCTTCTTCCTTACGTGCTTCCCATCAATGGAGATGAGCTCGTCATCTTCGAAGACCGTATGCCATCTTCCGTTGTCTGGAAAGATCTTGTCCATCTCTTCTATTCTGGTGTGAGTTGGAGGCCTGTTCATCAGGGCGCCCCATTTCATGTTGTGAATCTTTGGCATGATGTCATTAATGTCTCTCATGTGTTGCACTCTCAATTTTCTTAAAAATATTCTATTCGATTAGTATGATTCTCTCTTTAATCAGGTACTGGATGGCGGTAACAAACGCAGCATCGTCTATCTGGTCTTCGGACCACCACCCTGCGTTGGTCTTTATCCATGACGGTATGCCAGAGGACTGCCCGTCAGCAGACGAATCATCTGCATGCGCATCTGGCACTATGAGAATTCCATTCTGTATCAAATATCCAAGACCCGTAACAAACGCAGCATCGTCTATCTGGTCTTCGGACCACCACCCTGCGTTGGTCTTTATCCATGACGGTATGACTGTGTCTGCGGGGGAAGCAGGTTCATCTGCCATTATGGTGCTGGGACCGATCTCGATCAGTCCAGTTCCGATTCCTGAAAACGTAGGATCATAGTCCAGTCCGGTACCATGTACCAGTACGTCTATCCTGATTATGCCCTCTGATGGAATGTTGACTCTCTGGATGTCTATTCCCTCAGGAGAGGCGATACCGACGCTGTATGGGTCGCTGCCTGTGTGACTTGCAATCTCGTTACCTGACTCGTCCTGTACCACATACGAATACCAGACATCCTTTATCAACTGTTTGTCTTGGTCAAGAAACGTAAATGTGAATGGAATGTTGTCGCCTGCCCCATATTGGCCCTCCCATGATATCTCTACGTTGGTCGGGACGCGTTCGTAGTTCTCCACATCCACTAGATAAAACTCAGTCGAACTTGTGACGGGCTCGTCTAAGGGTACAAGCTTTAGATTCATGTTCGTGTTGTTGTGGTTGACGGTACCAAGTGAATCGTTTATCTTTTCCAACTCTGCGTTGGATATGAGAAAGTGAACCACGTTTGTGTCCTCATATGAGTATGGATCATTTAACAGCGCGCGCTGGTCTACCTCCACCCCATTTACAAATCCCTTGAATGTCTTGCCCTCTGCATACGGGACAAAGTCTTTGGGGACTCTGATCTCCTCATGCACTACCAAAACCTGTTCTACATAGTCTGGACTCCAGTCAAACTTCATGTCAAAGGCAATGGAGTTGTCTGACGGATCAAATTGAAAGTTCTCAACCTTGTCATAGTATGTCTTTACTGTTACAGGAACATCTTGGGCATGTGCGGTCTGGATCATAAAGTTCTGTTCTTGGGCCACGCTGACGAATGTCTCATAACTGAGCTTCTCTGCAAGCTGGATTCTTGGACTGGTTGCGCCTTCTATGTCGACGCGTATGTTGTAGAGTCCCCCCTCTTCAAATATGGGTCCCGTTATGGTGGGCCTTGCGCAGCTGTCTATATTGTAGTCGTTGCATGCCTCGCCATGTACAAACAGGGCTCCTGGGGAGCTGACATGTTCTGAACCACCGTATACTGTACAGCGCCACAACTCGTCTTGGTTGCAGTTTGCGTCGGGCCGAATCTTGATATCAAGCCTTCCGTCAGGATCATAAAAGAGGCTCCTTGCAAGCAGGTCACCACTATGCCACATCTCTATCCTGTAGGTGACCTTCTCAAGCGTGGTATCTGTCAGCGTGTCAAAGAACTTGACCTGCATGTTTATGTTATCAATCTCGTCTATTGTGATGTCCGACGGCGTGAGGTCTGTACGTACCGTAACCTCCATGCCAGAAAAATTGATCGGCGGAGCTTGGTCGCCCCCAAATCCGTGTCCAGAGGCTGTCTGGACTGCAAGTGGGGCGGCACATATCACGATTATTGCAGCAAGTATTATTGCAGACTTGTGTAACAACATCACAATTAATCTTTAACTACATTTAAAGTTAAATCCACATACGGCGTTGTCCAGCTTCTGCCAAAGGACCGGCGTTGTCCAGTCGGACTCCTCTTTTTGTATTTGTGACTGTCTGGAACAGTTCTGTGCCTGTATTGGGTTGGGACGGTGACTGCATGCCCCCTAGTTTTAATTATGCGTGGGCGGCAGGGAAAGGACCGGAAGAATCTTTTTTATCTGTGGATGCCGACTATAGGTATGCTGAAGATACTGATATTTATAGTACTTTTAATTCCATTACTTGCAGTGACGGCGCATGCCGAGACCCAGACTGCAGCTACGGAGAAGGGGACGCTTGACATACGGCTGGAGCATGACAAGATAAACCCTGGAGAGACTGCCAAGATCCACGTAGGTTTTATCAACCCGACTACGGAAAACATTCAGGAGCACATTGATTATACGATAGCAGTAGACAAGGACGGCCAGCAGGTATTCGGTCCAATCCCGCTTACACACACGTCTCCCGGTACCGTCACGATTCCAATATTGTTCAATCTAGGCGACGGGATATACACTATAGGCTTTACAGTAGAGGGAATTTTGTTCCAGCCCATACCGCCTGAGACTGCCTCGTTTGATATTGTGATAGGTGACGTGTCTACAGAGACGCCTGATGGGGAGGTGGTGACCGTAATTCCAAGCTGGATCAAGAACAATGCTGGATGGTGGGCCGACGGCCAGATAGACGATGCTACGTTTGTTACGGGTCTTGAATATATGATACAGAACCAGATTCTTGTGGTGCCCGTTGCGCCTGTAGACGGGATATCTGATGACGAGGAGCAGTCTGCTGACATACCCCCATGGGTAAAGAAGACGGCGGGATGGTGGGCCGACGGCCAGATAGACGATGCCACGTTTGTTGGCGCCATCCAGTATCTTGTCGGACAGGGCATAATACGGATTTGACCTGTTTGCCTGTAACTGTGGTTGGAATCTGAGTGCGGCCCGCCCACTTAATCTGACATACATCTGGCCAGCCTGTAGACGATCTTGAGCATGCGCCCCGCCGTGCCATACAGTCATGGCTATGCGATGATCCTGTACCTGCCATACATGACGTATGCACCTGTCACAAGCAGTACTATTACAGCCAGAACAAACCAGTCCCCCATACCCTCGTATTCGGTTTTATACTCCAGTTCAACTTTGATCTCACCGAATATGTCCCCCAGCGTCTGCTCGTCAATCGATTTGAAGAATACTCCGCCCGTCTCGTTTGCAATATATGCAAGTGTCCCCTCGTCAAGCTCTGCATACTGGGGCTCACCAAATACGTCATTTTTGAGAAACACCGGTTCTACGGACCCCATCCCGACGGTATGTACAGGTATGCCTGCTACCTTTGCGTACGCGGCGGCCTCTTCTGGCATGATCAGTCCAGAATTGTGTACGCCGTCACTTAGGAGAATCACAACCCCGCCCCTGTCTGGAATTGACCTGACCATGTCCACGCCCAGAGCCAGCCCGTCCCCAATGGCAGTCGGAC
The DNA here is from genome assembly GCA_007571225.1 of Nitrosopumilaceae archaeon. Lineage (GTDB taxonomy): Archaea > Thermoproteota > Nitrososphaeria > Nitrososphaerales > Nitrosopumilaceae > Nitrosopumilus. The sequence goes on from RKRU01000052.1 coordinate 4,733, forward strand.
CGGTTCCCTGTCTTATGGACGTGACGGCATTGACAGTCTTCTCCCTGTCGTCTGTGAGGTATGATATGGTGATTGCGCCAGTCTCAAACAGGACAACTCCAAGATAGTCGCGTGCCTCTACCTCCTCTATCAGATTGATTATTGCCTGCTTTGCCGCATCCAGCCTAGTGGGCTCGTAGTCCGTAGCAGACATACTCTCAGAGCCGTCCAACACTATGCTGATATTTCTTCCATTTGTCTCCACAATCTGGGACGACACGTATGGAATCTGGGGATCTGCCAGTGCGATTACGGCCGAACCGACTGCCGTCATCATGATTACGAATGGGAGATGTCTGCGTGCAAAGCTTGTCCTACCCGCCGCCGCCTTGTTTATGGACAGAAGTGAGCTGAACTTTAGAACGGACTCCCTCTTTTTTGTATTGTGCGTGACGTATAGCACATATAGTCCCGGTATGACCAGCAACAGAAGCAACGCATAAGGATGCTCAAACTGCATAACTGCGCATTCCCCCCTGACGTCTCCCACGCGTCATCTTGGCATGTCTGTTGAATGCATTCTCAAAGTGCTCCTCCCCGGTAATCTGTATGTAGTCCGCTCCGGCCCGCACTGCCTGCATCCTGTTGTTGTCCTCTGCCTCCCGGCCCGCAGCCGCATACGCATCTTGGAACTCCCTTGTGGATGTGTTTACAAGTATCTGGCTTCCGGTCTCGGCATCCTCCAGACATACATATCCAATATCGGGAAACCTTCTCTCGTGGGCATCTGAGACTCCGATCATTACAGTTGTATGTCTGTAACTGATGAGCCGTAGTGGACGTACAAATGATCTGGATACAAAATCCGAGATCAAAAATACGACGCTCCTGCGCTTGATGCGGCGCGCCAGCTCGGACAGCGAACCTGCAATGTCGGTGCCAGAGCCCGGCGCGGGCCTTCTACTGAGCATTTCATGTATGAGCTTCATTGCGTGCCTTCTACCCTTCCTAGCGGGAACAAACCTCTCAAATGATCCTGCAAAGAGCCCCAGTCCGATTCTGTTGTTGTTTCGCAGTGCAGAGACTACCAGCGATGCGCCTATCTCGGTTATGATGTCGCGCTTACTCTTTGCGCTGCCAAATGCCACACTGTCTGACATGTCGATTATCACATAGACGTTAAGGTCCATCTCGTCTGCAAACTGCTTGACATACGGATCGTTGTACCGTGCAGAGACATTCCAGTCTATGCGCCGCACATCGTCACCTGCGACATATTCGCGTATCTCCGCGAACTCGATTTCATCCCCGAGAATCTTGGATCTGTAGTCTCCAGGTTCGATGCCCCGCGCGGATGCCCATCTTCTCATGTCTAGGTACCTGACATGGCCTAGTACGTCGCGCACATCTGTAGGGGACTTGCTGCCCGCCGGCGGCCCTGCAGTTATGCCGCCTCCCTCATAATCGTTCATGGCGGCTTGATCTCTTTTAGTATGCAGTCGATCATACTGTCTTGTGTCATGCCCTGCGCCTCTGCCTCAAACGTCGGTATTATCCTGTGGCGCAGCACATCGTGGGCAAGCGCCTTTACATCTTCTGGTGTGACAAACCCCCTGCCATAAAGCAGGGCCCGCGCCCTTGCGGTCCTTACCAGCCATATGGATGCCCTAGGTGACGCCCCGATCTCTATCATTCCGTCAACATCCTTGATGCCATATTCGCCCGGGTACCGGGTCGCGCGCACTATGTCGGCCACATACTCTGATACCACCCCATCCACATAGATCTCTTCACAGAACCTTTGCATCTCCACTGCCTTGCCTGTACTTGTCACGGGCGAGGCGGGGCTTGGCTCGCTTGAGGCGTTCTGTTCTATAATCTTCATCTCCTCATCCTTTGTCGGGTATGTAACCACAAGCTTCATTGCAAATCTGTCGGTCTGTGCCTCGGGAAGTCTGTATGTGCCCTCGTTCTCAATTGGATTCTGTGTGGCCATGACTAGAAAGGGCCTTTCCAACACGTATGTATCCCCGTGTATGCTGACCTGCCTCTCCTGCATGGCCTCAAGCAGGGCCGATTGTACCTTTGGGGGGGCGCGGTTTATCTCGTCGGCAAGAACAAAGCTGTGGAATATCGGGCCCTTTTGTGTCACAAATGACTTTGAGACGCCCCTGTAGATCTTGGTACCAATTATGTCCGCAGGAAGCAGGTCCGGCGTAAACTGGATCCGCACGCTGTCCGCATCAAATATCTGGGCCATCGTCTTTACCATCAGGGTCTTTGCAAGTCCAGGAACACTCTCGATAAGCATGTGTCCGTCTGCCATCACGCCGATAAGCATGCGCTCAAGTATGTCGTGCTGGCCAGTGATTTTTCTGTGCGCTTCCTCCAGTACTTTTTGTAGTATGACGCCATGTTCTTGGGAGTGTTCATTCAGACTGTTGATCTTGTCATCCGATATGGAGTAGTTGACCGGATCCCTCAACAACACTGTTGTTATGTTTACATGTCTAATTAATCTGTAATCTGTGGTGGCGGCGGAGGGTGTGATGCTGGTGTGGCGGGTGTGTGATGCTGGTAGTGGTGATGTAGTGGAGGGTACGGTGTGGTGGAGAGTGTGGTGGAGAGTGTGTGGTGTGGTGGAGAGTGTGTGGTGTGGTGGAGAGTGTGTGGTGTGGTGGAGAGGGCACTACCAGTCAGATGGGCATCAGATTTTTCAGGTGCTAGCTTGGTTTCGCCATATCCCTCAGGTGTAGCTGGCACTACCAGTCAGATGGGCATCGGATTTTCAGGCATGCCATGCCGGTTTCAGCGATTTGTAAAACATTGTGGTTGGCCGAGTTGAAAAACCCCCGTATCGGGAAGGGCCTTTTTTTGTAAAAAGCTCTAATTTGGCTCCGTATGTTGCAGGCCAATGGATAAAAATTATAATTTAATGGTGTACAGGCGCATGCCGGATGCTCCGGCCGCCCCAACAGTGGTGTATGGAGGATAAAAAATGTTCTATTTTTATCTGCACGATCTGCGCGCGTATCTTCTACTACTGTTCATGATATCCTTGGCCTCCTTTGGTGTCGTACATGCTCAGACGAACGAAATTGCAGTTACTTGGATGATAGAGGGGCCGCCGAATGAAAAACTGCAGGCAAACAAACCTGTCGGGGATGACGCAGGCCACATTTCATTATACTCCAACGACACAATCTGGATTGAGGTTGCAGGAATTGAGCCGGCCCCAGATACGGAATATAAATATGATTATTTTGTTACGGGAAACGAGTATGCTAGGGACGGGTATAAAATTATGATCCATTCCACAGAGGGGCAGATTCTAAACGAGGCAATCATAGAACAACGGGAGTTGCAAACTGAAAACTTTGGACACAAGATACGATACTATGACCGGTTTTCTGATGGTTACGTGGAGATTGCCGAGGCATTGTTGGATCCGCTGTCCGAACAGAAATATTTTATCAGTGGTTCTACATATGATTATAATATTAACTCCAACCTAGAACTCTATGTGGCCGAACGAGGTTACTCGTTGGACAACCTAGTTGCGGTTCCAAACGATGTGTTCTCCCCCAAACAGTTTACATATGGACGCTCTGCACATCAGGAGAGCCGTGTTACAGGTGAGGCAGTAGGTGATCTTAGGGGATATTCGCCCAACTATGCCATACTTGACGAGGCCGAGCTCGCCCAGCGCATGATGGAGTCTTTTTCAGGCCAGGTTGATTACATACTGGACTCGGTACTGGCTGTGCCCGTACTAGAACCACAATCACCCGAACTATACACAATAACCTCGGGATCTCTTACTGATGTAAAGCATGCGGGGACCGATGAGGCAGACGCCGTTGATACGGTGACCGGTGACATCCCAGAATCTGCTGTAGATGCTGCCCGGCCCGACC
>RKRU01000101.1 GCA_007571225.1 Nitrosopumilaceae archaeon
CCCGTCCCGTATCTCCGCATCTGTGACCGTGGCCACATGGTTCTCCCTTAGAAACTCCAGTTCCTCTGCAACAAACGCCCTTGCACCCACGTGTAGTATGCGGCCTGGGTCCGTCTCTTCTGCCACGCGCCGCAAGTACGAGGCGTGGCTTAGACCCATGTCACCGTACCCGTCGCGCAGGTCGTAGTGTGCATCAAACACCACGTACCCAGTACCGTCTGGAAATGCCGGGTACGTACCGTACGTAAGCAGGTGCTCGCCTCCTAGTATAAACACCGGCAGGCCCGAGCCTGCAAGTTCGCCTACGGTGCGCCTTGCAGCATCAATCATAACGCGCGCCGATGCGGTATGCGCCATATTTCCAAGATCCCTTATGTATGCCTGCTCTAGGTCCACTCCCAAATCTGGATGAAACACCTCTATGTTGTTGAACGTTTCGCGTATCGAGTCGGGGCCGAACCTGCAGCCCGGGCGGTACGAGTGTGTGGAGTCAAATGGTATCCCAAACAGGTATGCCTCCGGCCTATCGTTTTGATGTGCCGATGGGTCAGGACCCGCAATTAACGGCCCGTTTCCCAGATATAGATCCGTATAGCTCATCACACCATCAGCTGTGGTCGCTTTGATAGGTACTTTGGAAGATTCAATCCAGCAAACGGCATGTCGCGGGTTCTTGCATGAATCTCATCTACAAAGGACTCAAACGATATCTGCCGTACAGAGCCGGTCCTCCTGTCGCGGACACTCAGCTCGTCTGACTGTACCTCCTTCTCCCCTATGACAAGTATGTACGGCACCCACTCCTTCTCTGCCTCGCGTATGCGTTTGCCTACGCTCTGATTCCTCTCATCCATATCCACCCGGATTTTGTTTGATGTTAGGTTCTCCATCAGTGATTTGGCAAAACCTGTAAACTCCTCCCTTATGGGAAGTATCCTTACCTGCGTCGGGGAGAGCCACAACGGAAAACTTGGGCGTCTGCCCTTCTGGATGTCGGCTGCAGCCTTTTCAAGTAGTGCATATATGATGCGCTCTATCGCCCCGCTTGGAGAGTTGTGTAGTATGACCGGGGTCTGGGGCGTGTTGTTTTCATCTATGAACTCGATGCCGTAGCGGTCGCCGTTCTCAACATCTATCTGGTCAGTAGACAGGGCCGAGGCCTTGCCGAGGCCATCGACAAAGTTGAACTCCCACTTTAGTACAAAGTAAAAGAAGCGCTCCTTCCACATCTCGACGAGTACGGGCTTTCCGTGTCTCTTTATGAGTTCCATAATCATATCCCCGTTCTTTATGTAAAATGCCTCCGTAAAGCGCAGCGCCATCTCATAGTCGTCCTTTACGATTCCTAGTTCTGACAGGACGCGCTCGGAGAGCTCAAACCGGACCTTCAACTCATCTACTGCCTGCGGGATGTCCTTGCAGAATGCATGGCAGTCAGGCATCGTAAAGGCCCTGAGACGCCTCAGTCCGACAAGCTCGCCGGACTGCTCGCGGCGAAAGCTGTACCGGGTCATCTCATACAGCCGGTACGGCAGGTTGTGGTGGGACATCTGAAACTGGTTTGCCATGAGAAACTGTCCAAAGCATGCGGCAAACCTCAAAAAGAACTGTCTGTTCTCAGAGTCAATCGTATACTGCCTTGCAGGAAAGCGGTTAAAGTAGCTCACCATGCTCGGGTGCTCCGAGTCGTACATTATAGGCGTCTCGACCTCGTATCCGCCGTACTCCCTGACGCGGTTTGTGACGTGCGTCTCTATAAGCGACTTTATCAGCCGTCCGTTTGGAAAGAACCGCATGTTTCCATGGTCTGACGCGGACTCATAATCTGCAATCGCCATCTTCTTCATCAGCGATACGTGCGGGGGGGGTTTATCCACATGGCGCTTCTTCTCGGATTCGTATCTGGCAAGCGTCTCGAGTTTTTTGTGTCCTGTAAAGTCAAAATCCTCCACCTTTACCATCGTACCATCGGGGGAGAGTATGTGCCAATGGGACTCTAGTTTTGACTCTTCCTTTAGCGCGTCAGATACCGTACAGTCATCGTGGGCATGGTCTGCATCTTGTGGGGTAGGCCGGATCACTTTAGATGATTCAGCAAGCGGATGCCCCTTTACCTTTACGTGGTATGACTTTGTCCACCCAAACGGGGCCCTGCTCATGTCGAGATCCTCTGTGTATTCGGCCATCTTCAAAAAGACATCAAGCGCCTTTGAGGGCTTTGCAAGGTCCGAGCTCAGATGTGCATACGGGTATAATAAAAGCCGTGGGCAGGCCACCTTCTTCATTACATCCCTTATCTGTACGGTGGCATCAAGGGCGACATTGTGTGTGTCGCCTGTCTCTATAGTGACAAATGCTACCAAAACCTCATCTACGGTCTTGGTCTCCATGTTGTAGATCTTTTCGGCTATCATGTTCTCCTTCTCTACGGGCCGATAGTCGATGCTGTCACAGTGTAGCAGTAGCATACGCATGCTTCAGAGGCCATACAGAGTTGAATTAAGTGTTTGTAGGTATGG
>RKRU01000124.1 GCA_007571225.1 Nitrosopumilaceae archaeon
CCGAACTCTAGTGCCGTAGAGGAGGGCAACCTCTTGTAGGGTGCGGTGTGCGTGGAGCCATGGACTTTTTGTACTGTGCGGGGCAGGTGAAGTCATACGAATCAAGAGTCCTGCCTTCGGGGTTTCTCCTCACGGTCTCCACGTACAAGGCGCGTCCAGAACAGTCCCATCATCACTCCCAGCGAGGCCCAGAGTACGGCGGACCCCACAGCTGAAGCCATCCTGAATCCGTCAAGGAGCGGTGTAGGGATCTCTGGAGCGGCATCTGGATTTGGCGGCATTACAAAATACAGCACAGCTAGAAAGAGTGCATAACATGCAATACACAGACATGCCACCATTCTCCCATCTTTAATGCGTCTGGAGGACTTTAGTATGCGGCCAAGCCAGAAGAACCCAAGTGTCCCCAGTCCAGATACCACCACAACTATCAGGTACAACATGGTTCTCAGGGCTATCGTTTCGGGGTCTCCCACGGCCGGAGGGTTTGGAGGGTACCTTAGAAAGGGCATCACATACAGGACAAACCACATAATGCCCGCCAGGCACAGCGACCGTACTAGATGATTGCCACCTAGCAGGAATCGTCGTGACAGTGCAAATACAAGTCCGAAGAGGGCGCCCACTGACATCCCCAAGACCACGCTTGCTAGCAGCTGGCCGCCCCGCTGCCACTCGCGGTACGCCTCATATACCACACGGAATTCAGGGCCGTCTTCGGCGGTTCCGTCAAGAAACATGGCCTGATTCTCCATCTCAACTGCCGCTTCAAGGTACGGCCCCGCAAGAAACGTGTTTGTGACGCCGTACGCTAGGCCTGCTAGCGCGCCTGTGGCAAGTATTGACAAAACAAAAATGGACATCCTCATGACTAACACCCAACAATCAGTGACATGGGAATCCAGCTACATGCCTGACATCATGAGTCAATTCATGCAAGTATGCGTCAATGTATGCATCTTGTCCATACACCAGACTGAATGTCTGCCCCTGATCGAACCCAACCAAGAACAGTCCTGTGACAAACACTATGGCCAGCATTATGATCGCAAGTCGTGAGACGGATACGTCATGTATGGACATCTGTGTCGAAGGGGACATAATGAATGGCAAAAGCCGAATATATTTAAGCTGTTTGATTTAGCGGGCCACATTTTGCCACATGCAGGTCTGCTGTATGCAGACTACTGTATGAGCCAAATCTCCACATGTGTCATAGTCAATGTGTGCGGAGGCTCGTTCTTACCGTGCGCAGTACAATTCCAGACATTTGCAGATCATATATGTACATGACAGGATACGGGATTTTGGCCATCCAGAACCACAAGAGGCTGCATGGCGCGTAATCAAGCTTATTCATGCCTGTACGAACTGCTGCAGGCCTAGAAACTGTTGCAGCGCCCCATAACAGGGCCACACCATCACATCAGTCGGTGCTGCTATCATCAAGGCTTCTGAATTTTTTGATGGCCTCCCTTGCCATATCCTCCTGCTCTGCAGCGGAAGTGGCAGTGGGGTCACCGGTTGCATAGGCTTCATGTGCCTTCTTATCGCTGTCCTGGCAGGTCATAAATGACATGTAGTAGGGGGAGCATATAAAATGGATGCGAAGTCTGCAGAAATCATATCAATAAATTTACATCATGCATGTCATTGTAACCGTTTAGGTTCGGCGTAAAGAATTTGTGGAATTTGTGTCTGGGATTAGTTATTCGGGTGTGAGGGCCCTAGACTGTTCTCTGTACTATACACCCTGTCAGTAATTAACTACCACGAGAGATAGATACATGATCAGTAACATTTAAGTAACAGTTTAATTTGGAATTATAGTATGAATTCTTCGAACAAAAACGACAGGGAAGGAGCCTCCATTAATGACCTAAACGAGCTTTTTCCAGACGAGGAGGCGTCAATGGCATGGTTTGAAGCCAACATTTGGGAGGACGGACGTAAATGTCCTAGGTGCGACTGTAGGCGTACGACTGAGACTGGCACAACACAAACAATGCCGTACTATTGTCGTGGCTGCCACCGGAGATTTAGCGTCAGGACAGGAACTGTAATGGAGTGCAGCAGGATCAGCTACCAAAAATGGGCAATAGCTGTATACTTGTTTATGACAAAAGTCAAGCGAATATCATCGATGAAGCTGCACAGAGACCTAGGTATAACTCAAAAGTCGGCATGGTTTATGGTACAACGCCTGCGCGAGACATGGCAGACGCTGGCCCCAAAAGAAAAGACGAAGGAGCCGGTGGAGGTAGACGAGACCTACATAGGCGGCCCAGAGAAGAACAAACACGCCAACAAAAGGCACAAGGACAAAAGGGCAATGGTTGCAGGTATAAAGGAGAGGGCCACAGAAGAGATCAGTGCAGAACCCGTTCCAGAGGCGACTGCTGCCAGACTCACACATCTAGTATAACGTAGAACCCGGCTGTATGATGTATACGGACAAGAACGGGGCATACGACTGACTTTTTAACCACGAGACTGTGAACCACTCTG
>RKRU01000107.1 GCA_007571225.1 Nitrosopumilaceae archaeon
GTGTCCACGCCGACAATTTTGATGTTCTGTCTGTGATCAAGATAGCCGTCAATGTATGGCTCTACGGATCCCCCTAATCCCCTTATTGCAACCATCGGCCTCTTGTGCATGTATGCGGCGCAGACCTCCGACAGCGTACCAGCCCCCCCGCCTACAATTACAATCCCGTCTGCACTCAGCGCGTTTAAAAAATCACGTGTAAACCCCATTCCAGTTGGAATCACTATATCACAATACTCGTTTGCAGCCGATGCGTCATCTTGTGGGATTATTCCCACGGTGAGGCCTCCAACTGTCGCCGCTCCTTTGGATGCCGCCTGCATCACGCCTCCGAGTCCACCGGTGACAAGAACGGCTCCTGAATTGGCTATCTCCGAGCCGACTTCATAGGCTGCCTCTTCGTGCTTTGGGGTGCAACCGTTTGTGTTGTGCCCTATCACTAGTATCTGCCGCTTTTTTGACACGCATGGTGGATGTTGCGGCAAAATATTATACTTTCCATAATTGATCTTGATTTTCCGGCTCTGCACCGGGGCCCGTAATACTACTTGTACAAGCCGTGGTTTGCCAGAATAACCAAATGGGTACGAGTATGCAACACCACATTTGCACAAATGGCGTGTCTGCCGCGTGTCTGTGGCCTGCTTGTTGTATGCGGTCTCCATGAAGACATCGAGCAGGCCGCCGCGTGTCTGTGGCCTGCTTGTTGTATGACGGGCACCCAAAGCGACTACAGATGTGTGGATAAGGTGTCTGCTGCATACATGTGGCCTACCTGTTGCATGTTTGTGGCCTACCTGTTGCATGTTTGTGGCCTGTCTACAGGTTCTACCGTAAACATAGTACTGTTCTTACACAGTGCGCAACCTGTCAATTTTATTTCCGATACCGACATGAATGCAAAAAGCGGCCTTGACTGTGCCGTCCTAGAAATCCGATTCCCCTCGTCTGTCTGCCTCCACACAGGTTCTCTCCAAAATACATGACTAGGCAATCTTAGATAATGACTCTGTCAAAAAGCATAGCAGATCTTGGTCTGATTGTATTGTAGATTAAGATCCGACAAATGTCATGAATGGTATAGTTAATTTTATGATGAGATAATTGGCGTTGAAATCATACCGTCTTTATGTATTTGATGTTGCCGTAGCTGTGATCAGACTGGATTGGTAGTAAACAACTGGCCAGCACCCGTATTCTGGCGAGAATCATAAATTGTATATGCTCTGTATGTGTGTGATGGTGCATGTTTGAATGCTGAGGCCCATAAAAAGTCTGGCTCCAACTATGTCTCTGCTAGTACAGCCAAGATTATGACTACCTATATGGTTCGGCCGGGCCCCCTCCAAATCCGCCTCAAGGACATCTGAAAGACTACACCATGCGACCCGGGAATTAGTTTCTGTGCTACTTTGAGCTTGATGTGGCGTGATAGGCAGGATCATGCGCAAAAAAGTATAGGTACATATTTAAATAAGCATAATCTTTATAAGTAAGTTAATGATATAGTTGAATAAATAGTTTTGTGTGGTGTTTGGTGATGGTCAATACAATCAATCTAAAGGAGAGATGTCCGAGGTGCGCCCGGGGTACTATGGTGACTGACACCAACACAGGTGAGAATTTTTGCAGTTATTGTGGTTATGTGATAACTGACAAGGTGGAGGAGTCGGGGCCGGAGTGGAGATCCTTTTCAAATGAAGGTGAGAACAAGAGCAGGGCCGGAGTACCCACGTCACTAGCAATGCACGACATGGGACTGGCCACGGTGATCAACCCACAGAACAGAGACGCAACGGGGAAGCCCCTTCCGGCATCAATGAAGAGTACCATCGAGCGGTTGCGTACGTGGGACAGTAGGAGTCAGGTACACGAGCCTGTCGATAGAAACTTCCGGCAGGCTTTCAGCGAGCTTGACAGGCTAAAGGACAAGCTTGCCGTGGGTGACGTGGTCATAGAAAAGGCTGCATACATCTACAGGAAGGCACTCGAGAAGGGGCTGGTACGCGGCCGCTCCATATCGGCGCTGATTGCATCGGCGTTGTATGCCGCATGTAGAGATACAGAAACCCCTCGCACGCTCAAGGATATAGGGCAGGCCAGCAACATCAAGCGGAAGGATATTGCTAGGTGTTACAGATTGCTGCTGCGGGAGCTAAACCTGAAGATGCCTGTAGTGGATCCCGTAAAGTGCATATCAAGAATAGCAAGCAAGGCGGAGCTCTCAGAGAAGACCAAGCGCAAGGCAACGAAGATTCTGCAGACTGCCGAGGAGAACAAGATATCGGCAGGAAAGGATCCTATGGGTCTGGCAGCGGCCGCGTTGTATGTGGCGTGTGTTACAAACGGTGAGAGCAAGACGCAGAGGGATGTGGCCGAGGCCGCAGGGGTAACTGAAGTGACCATACGAAACAGATACAAGGGACTGAAGACTGCCTTGAATCTCTGACTGTCATGTTGTGACTGTAGACCTGATCATCCTACCTGCGACCAGTGTTGCTATGGAGAGTACTGCGCATACGACTAGGATGATCTCGATTGAGAATATCATGGTGTGATCGGTTACCTCATCCACTGTGATCATGCGTGTCTGTGATATGAAATGAATATATGCAAAGATAAAATAGTTTGCCGCCCAGTGTATCATGACTGCTGCAACAAATCCGTATCGGATGTATGCCCATCCAAGTATTATTCCGCTGGCAGTCGCCTGGGCAAACTTGCCCTCACTCCACGGTTCGCCCAAGGCGATATGCGAGAATCCAAACAGCACGCCTATCAGTACAATTACGACTAGGGCCCTCTTTTGCGTGGTGGTGCCAAGCGTGTCGGGCCTCCACAGGCATCGCAGAAAATATCCCGGCGAGAATCTACCTGCATAGATCAAAAATACCGGAATCCCCACAAGTAGTAACCTAAAACCTGTCTCTTCTATTATGGGTGCAAGCGTGATGTAAAAGAACATCACAAGATCGTTTTCTACATCTGGAGGCCTTGTCTCTATTTCAAAGTGATTCTGTATACCTATTATGATTGAGGATGCAAGGACAAGTATGGAGAACCACATTATTATGCCCAGCATGTAGTTGGCGCTTCTGTTCGGCCTGCCGGTTGCCATTATGTCTGATATGGTTCTGTCGAATCTGCGGTATGGGCCTAGCGTAGCCACTGCAAAGAGTATCACATACAATGCCCATATTATGACAAACGCATCACCGAGCGTTATGTCGACTGGCAGACGATGTACCTGAGTGCCCTCAAAGAGATCTAGATGGGTGAGCGGTAGATTGTAGTTGATCGTATTCCCTATGTCGCTGCTGAATACGACATGGGCTCCTATGGGGAAGGATGCAAGAAAGAGCCCAAATACAACGGAGAGTATGGCCGCATGTGGAATTCCAATGAGGTTAAGTATCCTGTCCTGGGTGAACATACTGTTCAATGAAGTTCTATACTCTCTTCTGCAAAGCCAAGGGAGATCAGTGTGTCCTTTATCGTATCGCGGTGATCGCCTTGCAGGAATATGTAACCGTCCTTTGCAGTACCGCCACACGCATACTTGTTTTTGAGGTCCTTTATGACCGCATCAAGGTTGTTGAGCTTTGGGTCTAGGCCCTCGATCATAGTCCCCTTCTTTTTAAAGCGGCGGGTCTCCAATCTAATTATAATCTTGGTGTTGTCCTTGGCAAGCTCGCCACATGCGCAGAGGTCTTCTGGTAGACCACATGTATTACAGATTACCGCCATTCGTTCGTTATGGATGAATTTTGCACACTATTAAGGTTTGATGAAGTTTTGCAGTATGACTTCACCTTCACATATATGGATCCATTAACCTTGTTATATGTACTTAAACGTGACTGAAAAACTCATACTGCACTACTAAAGAGGCCTTTTTTCAGTTATTTTTTGTGCTAGACAGGGCAGATAAAGTCATACGTTTTGCAGTATGACTTTGCTTGCCCATTACATAGAATCCGGTAACCCTGTCATGTGAGTCCAAGTGCGACTGAAAAACCCATGCCGTACTGTCCGTGAGGTACTGTTTACGGCCATTTTCTGTACCCTGTGGGGGCAACAAGCAAAGTCATACGTTCTACAAGTTCTGTTCTACAAGTTCTGTTCTACAAGTACATGCCCGTGGTAGGGATGCAACATGTCTAGGTCCGTGTCGACACTAGGGGGTGGGTTTTGGTAGTTTGCCTCATGGCTGTGGCAGAGATGCAGTGTGTCTGTCTACGTGTTGATATCGTGGGGATCGTGGCGAACAGAAGACCTGCCCTGCTACGGGGCATGATTTTTTAGCTGTACGTATGTTAGGTATGTGTTGTCTTGCAGTGATTCTGAAGACGGGGAGCTTTTCAAACGGGCTGCAAAGATGCTTCTGGGAGGTGCAACCCTGATCGGACAACCATGTCCGTACTGTAAGGGAGTTAGGGTGATGAAGAACGGACTGGCCCTGTGTGTCAGTTGTGGACGGGAACCAGAAGAGAGGAGTATCCCTACAGTTGATGATGTTAATTGTGATGGTGGTAGTAGTGGTAGTAGTGGTGATATTGCTGTGACTGGTAATGACAGACACAATGACAATAACACTGCTTCAAACGTGAATACTCCAGAATCTAGGGCAATAAAGATCCTACAAAACAAACTTGATCTTCTCTCAAGGGAGCTTGCAGCAGAGACGGACCGAAAAAGGGAGATTGACATACTAGAATCCATGAATGCGGTGATGAGTACGCTGGAGAGGTTCAAGAAACGTACAGGATCCGCAGACGCCCTGCCGACTAGATGATTCAGCGTTTCGTCTGACATGATGTACAAGATGACCAGGCCGTAAAGCACCATTAGACATTATGTATACTAATTGTTTTTTCAAAAACTAATGCAACCGTGTGGGTGTGATCCATTCGGATTCCGTGGCGAGCATGCGCAGGACACGTGACAGCGGCCGGCTACACCCACAGGGTCGGGTTTTGTACTGCCCGGGTTTTAGTATCCGGGCGGCAATACAAATCCCGTTCCTGTGGCACGGCTCCCGGGGTAGCCGTAAGTCAGGTCTTTGGGGTTTTTGCGGCGCGCGTGTCGTCGAGCACGACCTTCCCGAGATTGTCGTCCTACAGCCTGTTCCAGTTGTACACGGTTGCTACAATCCCTAACTCAGTGTCTAGTTCGTCAGCAGTCCCGTTGTACGGGCCCCTGAATATGGCGTGGTATTTTATTCTGGCATATCCGTGCTCAACTGGTATCCGCTGCGAGCTCTGTATTTTGTTCTCTTCCTTCTGTTCGGGGGTGAGGCTGCCACCTTTCGGCTTCTTGTGCAACACTAGGACATCTGCGCCCGACAGGCCTTTCTTGTATGACTTCACCTGTCCTGCCTAGTACAAAAAATGGCTGTAAAAAAGATCTCTTTAGCAGTACAACATAGGTTTTTCAGTCGTGTTTAAGTGCATATGACAGGGGCGTCAGATCCATATAAGGACAGGTGAAGTCATACCCTTTCTTCAGGCCCCGAAACTCGTGATCGACGTATATAGTAAATTTGAGGATCTTGCGGGAAGGCATGTCGTCCCTTATGGGTCGGCGCCGCGCTTTTTTACGTGCCGCCGCGCCGCGTAGTAAACGAAGTAAATATTCGCTCTTACTAGCCGGCATTGGAAGCCACGAAATGAGTTTTCTGATTGTTACTTTTTATCTCTCACTACGCCCTCGCGCTTAATCTTCCCGTCCCTTGCGGCAACAGATTTTTTGAGGCGCGAAATCCTCTTTTTGGCCGCTTGGATTCTCCTGTCCTTCTTTTCCATCAGCACGGTATTCTTTTCCATCATCCTTTCTGCCATTTCCACCACACTTATCAACTCGTCCACCAACTCACACAACTCGTTAAACTGCTTGTCCTTTTCGGCAACTATCTCCTCGTACGCCGCAATAATCTTGTCTCCTGAGGCAACTCGTTCCATCAGTTCCTCCCTACTCAGTCCATCTAGTGCGACACGTTGTACTTTACTCATACAGTCACGTATTCGAACAACCTTAAGAATGTAGAACTAAATTAAGTTCAACATTTTAGCTAAATTTTTTATGTACAAGCATCAAATTTTCTGGAGGCGCGCGATTTGTATGGCATGCAGTCTGGGTACGGCCCTGTGAACCGCACGGATTCACCACACCGTCCAATCAGGCCATGCCAGTACGGCCGCATTCATTTTTGAAAAAACAGCCAATATACATAATGCCTATTATGGACATCATATGATATGCCTAGTCCGCGTCACGTCCTGCAGCAAGGGCAAAACATTAATACAATATATTCATAATAACTATGTGGAATCCTCTCATCTTCCAGTTGTGCTGTACGATGATCGGTGCAGTCTGTGTACCTCGTTTGCACGGTGTGTAAATTTTTTTGCCAAGGGTACTGTGCGCTTGGTTGGACACTATTCAGAGCAGGGTACTGATCTGCGCGGTTCCATCTTGGACCATGACGCGCTAGAGATGTTCTGGTTTGTAGATGAGAATACTGCATTTGGTGGAAGAGCGGCGCTTTTGCCACTGATTAAGAGGATATTGTCAAACATAGGCAGGAGGAGTGCACAGGCGCCATCATCGCAGCCTGTTACAGAATGCCATAATTCTGACTGCAGCACGGTAAAGTACGTGTTTATACGGTCTGCAAGTCTGTTAAGGAGTAGCAGGACAATCCAGTATGCAAAAGGCTAGGCCGGACAAACATTTCACGAATGACTTTACCTGTCCTGCATGGTGCAGAAGATGACTGTAACAAGGGACTTTTGGCCGTGTAAAATAAGTTCGCTATTATATTGAATTTTGTGGGTGAATATTTTCTCTACAAATTACATATTCCAATAGGCCTCTGAGATGATAATGTCTTTGATGTGAGACTGTTGAAGCAGTGATAAAGACTCCTAAGTTCTAGGGTGTGCAGTGAAGTGTAAACCTCTGTAAATGCATACATTTAGCGTGTTTTCTGTCGAATGGTGCAATCCGAGCTGTTGCTTGGTACACTTCGCATGCTGATAGGTGATTACAGCTTCTGATCCGATACAAAAAGGAGAAAAAAGGTAACCTCGTGACTATGAAGTTCGTGTAATGATCGAAAATTAATTAGATCTAGATCCTGATATTATGGTATGATTCTAGAACTGGGCTCTATTCGCATAAATCATAACGATCAAGATGTGGACCACCTGCGTGAATTTTTTAATTCCAAGGTTGACAACATGACTCAGGCGATCGACTGACTTTGTGTGGAGTATGATGGGATCAGGGAAGAAGATATAGATCTTAGGGCAGAGAACGGACGGCTCAGAGAAGAAAACGGACGGCTCAGAGAACAGCTCGAGCTCCCCCAAAAACACTCACTGGGAAAGAAGAACAAGAGATCGTACAACAGCAGAGAAAATGGGGATCACCCAGACACCTCAGAAGGGAAGAAGATTGTGACAGGAAAACTGCACATGACAAGGATGCACAAAGACCGGCAGTCGTAAAAGAGAGACTGCACGCATAGAATACTGTCTCACATGCGGGAACAGGTTCCAGACTGATGTACATACTATCCGATGAAGGTACGTAGTGCTCTCCATTGGCTTTGGTATATTTTTTGCTATATTACAACTGGAAAATATGCGATTACCCATGCGAATTACTACGAGCGGGGGACTACAGTCGCGTTTCGTATTTTATTAATTATTCTATGGATTTTAATTGTTTGTTATTATTATTTTAGGTAAAATTTATTAACTACACTACTTGAATGTATGTATGAGCTCCACTTGTAATGCAATGGCTCCGGTTATCATCTTTGCAGTGCATAGAACTGGCATGTTTGTTAGACAAGATGTGACAGATGAGCGGGTTTTGGCGCTTTCGCCATTCTATCCAGTGAGAACATTCATCTCTGATATGGGGAGGGGGGTGCTGAGGTAAGGCGGGCCGGTTCTGCCCGGATGGTTGAAAATAATAATAAAAAAAGTGGTAGATGAAGTTTAGTGTACTGTTGACTTACAGGGATTGCCGCTACAATCACAACTTGCGTCACAGTAACACTCGCTTTGCATCTGACAGTCGCATTCAGTGTTGTTCTCTGCTTGTGCGGCACAGCCGCATGCTGCATCTGACATGTACTACGGAGAACAATATGTGTTTTAAAAGTTTAGTTTATAGTTGTGGATAGGAGGCAGGGCATGCATTATCTGGAATTAAAATATGTTCAATTATCTGCCTGTGGGCTGATATTATGGGGGTTGACGGATTGTTCGCTTGGCTTTGCCGGCTGGTTTTTGTTGCAGTCTGGACCGGTCTTTAGATTCGGCCAAATTTGGCATAAAGAACGAGCGGCCGGTTCATGGTCATGTCTTTACTTGTAACCGTTTGGTTCGTTTATGTCAAAACACCTAATCCGTGCCCGGATTCAACAGGTCGTTTACCCAGGACCCGGAAGTTTAC
>RKRU01000108.1 GCA_007571225.1 Nitrosopumilaceae archaeon
GGGGTGGTGGTGGCAACAGTAGTAGAGGAAGAGGAGGAGGAGGAATGGTATAGTGCAGAGTATACGTACTGCACACATGTAGGACGGCAGGGCAGCAAGCCCCGTTGCCGGATGTGGATCGGAACTAGATACGTGCGGGACATACAAAGGCAATAAGTACGTGCGGCGGGCGAAAAAATATAAAAAGATTGTATGGTATGCCGTGACACGTTGATGAGAATACAGTACGACTCCCCTCTGTACAGGCCGCCTTCGGAGGCACGCTCGGTGATATTCCAGGTGACCCTAGGATGCTCCTTTAACGAGTGTTCGTTCTGCGACATGTACCGGTCAAAGGAGTATACCGAGAGGCCGTGGGATGAGGTGAAAAAGGAGATAGATGCGATGGTAGAATATATGCCCCATGCAAGGCGCTTCTTTCTAGCAGACGGGGATGCACTGAACCTAGACACCGATTACATGATAAAAATTACAAGGTACATACGATCCAAGTTCCCCGAGGCCGAGCGGATCTCCTGCTATGCGATGCCGATGAACATACTCAAAAAGAGCAAGGAGGATCTGCTCAGGATGAGGGAGGCCGGGCTTGACATGTTCTATCTGGGTATCGAGAGTGGTTCGGACATAATCCTAAGGAAGGTGACAAAGGGGGCAATAGCCAAGACCATCATAAAGTCCGTAAACAAGGCAAAGGACACCGGATATGTCATCTCGTGCATGATAATCTTGGGCCTTGGTGGAAGGACATACTCAAAGGAGCACACGCACGGGACGGCCGAGGTTATCAGCGCCTGCGCGCCACACTATGTGGGGACGCTGACACTACACCTTGACGAGGGCATAAGGCAAGAGTTCCACGACAAGTTCGGCGAGCCGTTTGTAATGATAGATGACGACGAGTCCCTAGACGAGATGTACGATGTGGTCAGCGGGATCAACGTAGGCCCCGAAGATCAGATAGTATTCAGGGCAAACCACGGATCCAACGCATACAGGATAAAGGGAACCTTCCCACAAGACAAGCAGGACATGCTAGACCAGATCAGATGGCTGCGGCAGCATCCGGAGGTTGCGCGGCCAAAGGGATTGCGGGGATTCTAGTCAGGGGTTCTAACGCACGTAAAAGTCCTCCATGCCGCATGGTTGTGGTGGTGGCTCCAAGGTTCCAACGCACGTAAGAAAGCCCCTCATACCACGCCCTCGTCTGTAGTATGAGCCGCATCCATACAAGAAAGATGATGGTAGTATCCACACAGTTAATATAATCAGATAAATGTCAGCCAGTGCCCGAACCGGTCGTCTCTGCCAGCCACGACATTCCCAAACATCTTCTGCACCCTCTTTGTAATCGCGCCCATCCGTCCGCCATCACCTATCGTAGTACGGTCAACCTGCGTCACCGATCTCACCTCGGCTGCCGTGCCGGTTATGAATATCTCCTCTGCAGAATAGAGGTCGTCCCTGTACATATCCATCTCCCTCACCTCGATTCCATCACTGGCCATAATCTGCATGACGCTATCCCTCGTAATGCCTGCTAGGCACCCAGTAGAGAGCGGCGGGGTAAATACCGCATTGTTTCTCACCACAAAGACATTCTCCGCGCTACCTTCAGATACTCTGCCGTCTGAGTTGAGCATTATGGCCTCATCATACCCGTTGTCCAGCGCCTCCACCCTTGCAAGCATCGCATTTGAATAGTTTGCAGCCGCCTTTGCCTGCACAGGCTGCACACGGGAGTCCATCTTCACCCAGCTTGATATCATGCACTTTGCGCCCGTGAACTTGCCCGCCTCTGACTCCCCCATCTCCCACGGCCAGCACGAGATCGAGATGTCCACAGGATTCTTTGTAGGCGTCAGGCCCATCTCGCCATATCCATAGTATGCTAGGGGCCGGATGTAGCACTCCTTAAAGTTGCATGCACGCACCGTCGTTATTACGGCATTTATCACTGCCTCCTTTGCGTACGGCATCTTCATGGAGTACAGTTTTGCGGACTTGAACAGCCTGTCTATATGCTCGCCAAGCCGGAATATGGCAGGACTGCTACCTGTATCATAACAACGGATGCCTTCAAATACTGATGTGGAATAGTGCAGTGCATGGGTCAGTACATGTACTCGGGCATCCTTGAACGGCACCAAGTCCCCGTTCATCCAGATCTTGCCTACCTCATTCACAAAGGTAGCTACTGACATGCTAATTTAAAGAGTACATTACAACAGCAAGCAACAACTGCGCCCGGCGCACCACCAACAGCAGAAGAGTAACCGTAGTGGCAGACAGTAGGAGGGAGCATAGTAACAGACGGCAGTACATACAGAGAAATGGAATTTAGTATAAATGCCATGAATCTCCATCACATGTATGAACTGGGCGCTGGGCATGATTGCCATTGTACTTTTAGTGGTAGGTCTGGTAGGCCAGGCATTTGAGATGAGGCGCATCCGAAAAGCCGAGTACGTGGATGATATGGGCGCTCCGAACATCTTTACTAGGCGCGAAAACCTCAAGTGGTACGCCGTAATAGGGACAGGCATAGTGCTATGGTATGTGTCAGAGCGGTCTCCTGCATGAACCACCACTACCTACACATGACATTACTGGAGTTTGATTGTAACTACTTACGTCTAGCGTAGGTTATTTGGAACCCATTTTAGCCCCTTTTATTAAAAAACATATTTCCATCGACTGTTGACTGCGTTTCTAGGCATGCCTGCGCACACAAAAGATAAGATACCCTTGCATCCATTCTGCCCAGTTGATTTTCGGCGATGCCGGATACTTTGCGCTCGGCCTTTCCATACAATCCGCATACGTCTTGATATGTTGATACCGTTGGACATCGGCCAAAGTCCTGTACATCCAGCGCGCAGCATTGTTGACATCTTCTCCTTCTATTACATATGCCAGCACATAGCTTAGCATAAGAACAGACAATATGCTTACATAGTGATCTATCCTTTCATATGGAATCATTTTGGAGACGTATGTGGATTTAAAATCCAGATATCCCTTCTTGCCATATGGCGTAAGTTGGACCGTGTTGCTCACATTTACCAATTGATGTAACACGGATTGAACGGAATTTGTAACATTGCGCGCGTCAAGTCGGGGATTGTCGTTAATAATTTTTTCAATTTTGATCATATTGAAAAACTCGGTGAAAAATGCCATCATGTTCTCAACCGTCGCTCCACTTAGAAGGCTGCCCACATCAAACACCTGCTTTGTAATCTCACCGACCCTAGATCCATCCAGACCAACGGTCCCCACCGCTAATGCCCCCATCTTGTCTGCCATTAAAGCACCCCTAGATAGAATATTCATCGTATATGGGATCTTGAATGCCATTATGTGGGTTCCAGTTGGAACGGTACTGGTATCATACCCAATATCCAAACCATGCAAGATATCCACCTTGATCGCTCTTTCCTGTCCGAAGCATGATCGGTAGTGGACAGAATATGTAATTAGATTCTTTTTGGGACGGGCCTGTCTGGGATGGTATTGTAAAATATCTGTGACGTTTGGGATGACTTTGGCGCCCATCATTACGGCATCTATACAATCAAGAGAAGCCATAGTTGAGAGATCGACATCCACACTAAGTCGCCGCAGGGTGTTATCAGGTTGGTAAAATGGCATACACATACCCCCTCTCGTTACACACTCCATGTCATTTGTAATGTGTTGATGAATTAGATAATCCATTAGGAACTGTTCTGTGAGTTGAGGGGCAAACCCGTGTTCTCTGGAAATCTCGTTTATCTTGTCTACTGCAACCAATCTTGAGATCTCAGTATCCATGCCATCACTCTGGAAGAAATCTGTTCACCCGTTCCATGATCTTCGAACTTCGTCTTTTGGCCATGGATCTTATCTTTGCAGAGGACACTAGACCCTTCTCCAGTAGGTCATCTAATACATACGTCAGTTCATCCGAATACGGGGCCGATCCGTACTCAACTTCGGTGTACATATCAATCCAAGCTTTTTCTGGAGGGGCCCATGTGTGGGCCAGTCGCTCTGAGCGTTCACGGATCACCAGCAAGAATTCATCTTTGGCCCCCTCAAGGTATGCTGCCAGCAGATCTGGACTGGGATTGAGTAAGACTTTGTACTGTCTTTTATAGCGAATTATGGTTTCTTGCAGCTCTTGCCCCGTTCCCGTTTCAGCCTGTATGGTATATACTGCCGTGTGATGACAATTATGCAGGAAAGAATCCAGCGTACTCAACCCGGTAAATTGAAACCTGTGGGGAAATGTATCCTGTAGGTAATCGTGCAGATCCACAAGTCTGGGAGAAATCGCATAATATGGCAGTGGGATCACACTCTGCCTAGGGCCAATCCTTTTTACTGCAAGCGGCTTTTCAGCTGGCAAGAATGCACTGACAAATCCATGCCACCGCCTGTTTCTTTCTCTTATGGCGTCCTGTGGTATGTTCTTTGCCGCGAATACCTCCGTTTCTATCCTGATCAATCCCAGAAGAAACAGGGGATTTCTGAAAGTATCAAACATTCGGTGGGACACATTAACCCTCACATTGGTTGTTCTGGGAGTGGATTCGGTTTCATAAAGCGTGTCTTTTGAGTTCGCACTGCGTACTATTTCGATATCCAAGTTACCGGCCTTTACCATCCTGCCATCCATACCATACAACATGCGTCTGCTGCGACTTGATCCTACCCTCATATCAAGAGGTGTCGTGTCGGATGAGTTTTGGTCAAATTCCAACACACGGCAGATGTCGTCGTCATCTGTAGAATCTACGGGGAACATATCATGTAGGAGGCCGGCCACATTCTGGTCCCTCCCAAAATATTCCACGGCCTCCACGTATTCATCAGAATCTGCCAGAAAACCGGTTTTGTGAAAATTGACTGGAACGTGATCCAGGTTTATTATCCCCATAAACCGTGCGGTGGACGGATGCTGCCGTATTCCGAATTTGGAGTACGCCTCGATCAGCCTGCCGCGGTTGTATATATGCAGTCCATAGTCGCCCCTGATTGAGCGCTTCTTTAGCAGTCCTATCCAACCCGTTATACTGTTACCGCTAGGGAGACGTATACGTATGTCTCTTTTGGTTCCTTCTGATACGTCTGGTTCTGTGAACATGCAGGGTCTGGAGTTTACGGTTATGCTTACCTGGCCGTTTTTGATGTACGGCCCATATCTCAATCCAAACCTTCGCCTGAACTTGATCATCTGGTTTGGGTACAGCGATACGTTCAGGTTGTTGATTGTAATGCGCGTTCCATGATTACTACTGCCGGCGTCCGTGCGCTCCCAGCCAATCTCAAAGTTCTCCCATTTCATGGATTCTTTGTCCAGCCATTCATCCTCATCATATGTGGCAATCAGAGTATCTTCGCCGGCACGGGCAGTCTCTATGGTAAACCTCTTTCCCAAGCTGGAACAGGCACTCTTCATGCCGAGGCCGAACCGCCCCAATCGATCTGTTTTCTTGGGTTCTTTGGCTATGGTCATGGCGTTTTGCAGCTCGTCTAGATCCATACCACAGCCATTATCTGAGACAATAATGCGCCCGAGGTCAAAGTCCAGATTTACATCAACCTGCTCTGTCTCCCCGTCCAGCCTGGCATCAATGGAGTTATCAATAAGTTCAGATATTGCCTGCTCGGTCCTGTACCCCGTCAGGCCGAGTTTTTTAACTAGGGTTTTGTCAGGGGTTATGTCGACTGTTTTGGTTTGCATAATATTGTATCTGATTTTGTAATTATAAAGGTTTTTTACATATACTGATTCATTATATATTTCACGGTAGGCAATATACGGTTAGTATTTTTTGTATAATTTCCGTCTCCCAATGTGCGACGAAGATTTGTTTGTGTCGGGTTCCCATCCGCCTCTCTCTCTCTGTATGTGGCAGTGTGTATGTGGCAGTGTGTATGTAGCAGGACAATGTCTCCCAATGTGCGACGAAGATTTGTTTGTGTCTGGAGCCGCGCGGCAGTTATTTTGTCTGGAACGGCTCAGTGCATCGCACATGAGGAAACCGTCACATGTAATCTAGTCCGGCCTTTTCGGGGTCTGCTTAAAACATAAGTGCTGGCGGGTCTTAATCGTACAGTTGTGTTCTGTAGTAACTCCATAACAGGCTAAGCCAACTTAGTAACTGTTTAGTCCACACGCCTGAATGACAGATTCTAGACACAAGTTTGGCAAATTATTTACGCTAGACATAAACAGTTACGTCGAACCGGCATAATCTGTTACTTTGAATGTGGGCAACTAGTGTAATGAGGTGAGCGTACAAGTCTGCTTGAATGTCAAAAATGTGGCCCTAATGCACCGATCTATATATGGCCATTATTTTTTAGTGATATGAAGAAACGGGCAGGTTATGATCGCTAGGTACTGTTTACGTCCCACACCAGAATGACTGATTCTAAGCACAAATTTGGCAAATTGTTTACGCCAAACGTAAACATTTACTACTCCGTCTTTTGGTACACGGATATGTAGGAAAAAGGCGGGTCTAGAGGGATTCGAACCCACGACAGCAGGATTAAGAGTCCTGAGCGCTACCTGGCTGCGCCATAGACCCACCAACACTACACCGGAGAATTGCTATTATAACCTTCAGATCAGTCTTGGCGCTTTACAACTGGCGCAGACGCTTCGATCTGGTTGTATCGCTCGATTATGGCAGTCAGTGCAGTAGAGACGGGTACATCATTCATCTTCTTCTTCTCTTCCAAGATCTTCTGGTATGCCTCAAGTGTAATGTAGACGGGTATTGAACCGTTTCCCTCTAGCAGTCCTCGGACGTTGTACAGTGCAGTCTCCATGCCCCGCTCTACGAACTTTGCAAACTTTATTCTGTCGACTATGGCACCGAATGGGCCAAGTGGCAGTTTATAGTCAACTGACATTGTAACTCTGGTGAGGTTTGCGCCGAGCCTCTCAAACTGATTTGTAATCATCCAATGCTTGAACTTACCCTTGATCTGCTTTGCTGCGATCTTTTCGTTGCGGACAAACTCCGTCGTCTCGCAGTCCCATTCCATCCTCCTGCCTCCAAAGTCGCCTACTATCCTAAACGTGGTTCCAACACCCATCCCCTCCTTGATATCCATCGGAATGACGGTCATGCCGACGGTCTCGCTCTTCAATTGGTCAGAGACATGCTCCGGTCGGGCAAAATACGTAAAGACGTTGTCGACTGGAACCTTGATTTCTATTGACTTTGAGACAAATGTCAACGATTGAACCTCAAGGCAATACTGATTTAAAGGTTTTGAAGATTGCAGGTGTAATGGTAAGGCCGGACAGCACGAAAAGTTCATGCATACCCAAGCTCTTGGGCCTTGCAGGTCTGGCCGTATTATGCATGGCCGCCCTCCATTCTGGTTTTGCAGACAATATGGCGCACGGACACTCTATGTTCAACTCCGCAGAAGAATTCATTGCAGGATACAGGGTGCAGGTGGCAACGGCCCCAGAGTTTCCGCAACTAGACGAGCCGTCAATGTTTCTAGTCAGGGTCACTGATGCAGACTTTGAGGAGGTGGACAGGTTCACCATGGGGATACGGTTCTTTTACAACGGCCAGCAGATTGATGCCGTGCCTCCCACGGCAGTCGACGGCGGGCACTGGGACTTTGGGCATACGTGGCGCAACCAGGGAAACCACATAGTGAAGGTCGATCTGTATGACATGGCAGACAAGCCCGGGGTCACCACATATACATTCAACATGGGAACGCAGAGTCCGTTTGGTTACATCTTCATAATCGCCATTACAGTGGGAGCGTTCTGCTTTGCAGGTGTCATGTTCTATATCTACATCGTACCTAGGATTGCAGGAAGTCGCAGAGACGGCGATCGTCCGGCTGGTCGGTAAGCCGCGTGGATGACTCCTGCTTTTGTCGCATGACTCTCTGCTCCCAATATGGGCGAGATAGTCACCTTCAATCCTTCTAAACCTGCCAAAAAGACGCCAATTAGGGTTACTAAGTCCTCCGCATCTAAATGACTGATCATGGGCACAAATTTGGCAAGTTGTTTGTGTCGAATCTAAATGGTATCCTCAACTACCTGCGTGTCTGTCTTGGACACACTCTTTCTCCGCATCTTTTTGCTGCCCGCGCCGTACCCGGTACTGCTACGGCTACGGCTTCGGCTACGGCGTCTGCTACCGTCACTACTACTTTTCTCCATACTGCCGCCGTCCCCCATATAACCGCCTACAACAACTATCTGTCCGCGCGACAGTCTGAATGCAAAGAGCGTGGTAAGTAGCACCATCGAGAAGAGCAGTATTCCTATCCCTAGGTGTATTGCAACCAGAATCGCATGCAGTTTGAGATCGATTACAAGGGCGCCCAGCGCAATCTGTGTAACTACAAATACGGTGGCAAGTGAGCTTGTCACCTTTATCTTCAGATCGGCCCGCTTGTTC
>RKRU01000062.1 GCA_007571225.1 Nitrosopumilaceae archaeon
CTCTATGCGAACCAATTTGCAGAAATGGTAACAAGGCCATTTATCAAGCTTTTTTTAACAATGGCGTCCGGCCACTCATTGCAGACATCCGGCCTCCCGCATACCAGATTGTAGATGTGTTCTGGCCCTATTGCGTGGTTGTCAGACTGCCTGATGGTGAGTACATTGAAAGGTTAATACGATTGAGGGTCTATTGCATCTGCGGGCAGTGACGAATCTATCCCTCTGATACCCAACTCTGTTGCGGAAGTGTGATGATGATCTTGAGTTCGGAGCCTTGCCCCCCTTCTTTTGACCTTTGTGGGGTGTCTACTGCCACACAACCCCCACTCACAACCACACAACCCCCACTCACGACCACACAACAACCACATCACAGCCACGCCACCGCTGCCACACAACCCCCACTACTGCCACACAACCACCACTGCATAAGGCTTCTGTGACTGCATGTATGGGGGAAGGGAAGGGAAGAAGAGAGGGGAGGCGAGAAAAAGAGAAGAAGAGAGAAGAGAGAAGAAGAGAGGGGAGGCGAGAAAAAGAGAAGAAGAGAGAAGAGAGAAGAAGATGCGGACCGGTTGTTGGATCCTCTTTGTAGTATATGTTGGGCCATAAATAGACTGCCGTTGCCTATCCAAAGTCTACATCGCGCTTTTGGCTCTGTGACTCGTTCTTTCTTGCAGATGCCCGGAACTCGTCATCGTGGTTCTGCGGCCCGTGTCCGCATTTGGTGCATGCAATTATGAATCCGTTCCCACTCTTGTGATACGTCTCACATCCGCAGAAACATGCCATTATCATATCCTGTGGGGCAGTTGTTATATCTCTTGTTTTGCCGTCTGCTGCATTGCAGGCAGTCCGTCACGGCGCCGGCTGATCCTGCTCCTCCTTCTGGCTGTTTGAAATGCAGCATTCACCCAGCGGAATGTCGTTGCCGCATGGGCATATCCTAGGATGGTTCAACATGGTACAGAGTGCATCGGTAAACTGCTTGTTCATGTGGTGCTCTATTCCGCAGACCATCTCTTCGTTGATGTCCACCTTTAGCGCACTGACCATCAACACTTCTAGCAGCCTGCTGTTCCTCATCATACTTGCTCCTATTCTCTCCCCGTCCTTGGTCAGCTTGACTCCTGCTTTGTTGTAGTTTACCAGCTTCTTCTTGTTGAGCTTCTTGAGCATCTGCACCACGCTTGGCTGTTTGATGTGTAGCATGTCCGCTATGGTGGTGATCTTTACACTCCTTCCTTGTTCTTTTATGTGCCAGATTGCCTTGAGGTACATCTCCACATGTTCCGCCTCGGCGGTACCTACAAAGAGGCGTTCCACACTGCCACCCTTGCCGTTTTTCGTATCTGTATTCACGTGATTATAGATACTGACTCTTTTAATAAATATTCAAGGTGGTTCTCTGCTGCTAGAACCGCACGGCTGCTACAGATGGGCTCCCCCCGTCTTGAGCATGTGTTCGTCAAACACGCCTGTCAATAGATACATTCATTGTACTTGGCACGGATCCTGCCGCGGGCCTGACATGTACTATCCTGATGATGACGACGACGATGATGATGGCAGCGACGACGACGACGACGACGACGGGAGGATCAGTTTTGACATGGTGGTCTCTGCTGCGATGCCTTGCTCCACTGCATATGCAATTGCGGCCATGTTCCGTATCTCAAACGACGTAAGCTTTGTTATTCCTATTACCGTGGCAAAACTGAACATTCTTGTAAATGCCCTCGTCGAGGCCGTATGGATCGCCAGCTCGAACTTCCTCTCAAACTCTGCCACTGCATCCAGATCATTCTCTGCATCGGGTACCAGTCCCTTGTATCTTGTAGAGGAGATCTCGGCCACTGCATCCCTGACGGTGGCCGCTGCAATCATCCGTCCGAGCAGCTCCTTTGTGATGGACGGCGTATGTACTGCAATCAGGTCTTCTATCTGCGTATCGTCTAGTCCCCACAGCTTGCCCCTTACCACGCTGAGCAGGTTGTAAAAGTCGATATCCATTCCGATAAGTCTGGCCGCGTCCATCTCCCTTGTACTCCGTATTGCGCTTCCGATATGCTTGTACAAAATCTTGTCAAAGTATGTGTCAAATACCTGTATGTTCTTCTTCTCGTTGTACAGCGCTGCTGCCTTTGCGATCTCCTCGCCGAACTGTCCAGATCCTAGGCTTGCCACCGCCTCCTCCAGATCCTTTGCAACCAACGCCTTTACTATTACGTCGCGCTGCTTTACCAGCTCCTCTGCACGAAGGTTAAGGTGGGTCTCTATCTCCTCCTGCGTCTTTCCAAGCACCTTGCCCTTTAGTATGATCTTTAGGTTTGTAATTATGAACTTCATGTAATATGCGTCTAGTAGGCGGGAACCGCTGCCACCGGCCGTCTTGGCAATGGAGTGGTGTGTCTCGGCCAGGTGCCCCCTAAAGGCCGCCTCAATTCCATGCGATGTGTACGGTTTCTGAACGCCGGCTACGGCATCGGCGTATATGGTATTTTTTATCCTAGTCATCAACTCGTCCAGATCCCGGGACTCTGCCAGTGTCTGAAGGTCAGACCTAGTCAGAAGCTTGCCTCTTTTACTGTATGATTTTACCGATGCGTAGACACTCTTACCCATTTAGCGGGATTCGATTTTGTTGTGGATTTTAATGTATCTAATTTACGCTGCCTCGCTTAAGAGTGCCACCATCTTTGCGCGGTCATCCCCTGGCAACCTTACAAAGGCATCCATGATCTCCTTTTGAACTCTGAGAAAGTCGTCCTGCTCCCCCCGGAGGCGTGTTAGGTCAAACGGCAGGAGCCCCCCGTCCATACGGCCCTCACAGAAGGATCTTACGTACATCCGTATGGTCCTGCCCACAAACATGGGGCTTGTCTCTATCATGATGTCAAGAATTCCAGCAAACCGCCTCTCGTCGGGACTTGCATCCTCAAAGAACTGTCTTAGCAGCGCACCCTTGTTCTTAACCTCGTCTAGTGACAAGGATATCAATACTCCCTCCCTAGTCAGACGGTAGTATGGAATCCCCTTCTCCTGGAGCGCTTTGGGACCCCTCTTCAGGGGAAGCCTACCCTCCTCTTCTACTATCCCTATGGGAAGCATCACCTCATCTAGATCGCGGAATATTCCAGAGTAGATATTCTTCCACAACAGCCCCTTCTCAGTTGCGATCCTCTGTGCAATGCCGGTTCTGGTCCGGTCTGCCGGATTGATCTTGTTTGCTAGTGTTGCAATTATCATGCACTGTCTTGTGGCCTCGCCTGTCATCTGGTTCTGCTTGGTCTTGAACCTATTAAATATGGCCAGTTTTATGTCGTTCCCCATCCTTCCACCTTGATATTATTTTCATCTTTTATGATATTATCTTGGCATACCCGAATATAATAATTTACTTTTTGCATAAAATATTATTGTTCAAGTCTTAAATAATTACCTTTCACCGATAAATATAATGAATTCAAAGAACCACAAGTATGCTCTATTACTTGTGGCCGCAGTAGCCATTACGGCAACTAGTGCTATGACGCAAGCATATGCACAGAGTGTCAACGATGGCATGGATGGATACGTGAAGGGAACTAGTGGCATCTACACCGGTAACCCCAGCGAATGTTGGTATGACGACGGCGAAGGAGGCATGTTGCCATGTATGGTCGATACAGGCGATATGGCATGGATGCTCACCGCATCTTCAATGGTACTCTTCATGTCCCCTGGTGTCGGGTTCTTCTATGGCGGTCTTGCCAGATCAAAGAACATCGTCAACGTACTCGGGATGACCCTGATGGTTATGGGTCTGATGTCCGTACAGTGGGTGCTATGGGGATACTCCCTAGCATTTGGCGGAATTGATTCTGATGCGAACCTGTTCATGGGCAACCTAGACTATGCCGGCTTCAACATGGTATCCGCTTGGGCGCCGTTAGGTGACCTCGGGCCTTGTCATGATACGTGGTCGGCGGCCTACCAGATGAACGAGTTCAAGGAAGGAGAATATTGTAGCACAGGCTGGCCTGGTACGGTACCACACCAGCTCTTTGCAATGTTCCAAGCAACCTTCGCAATCATCACTCCAGTTCTGATTATTGGAGGACTGATTGACAGAATCAAGTTCAGCGCACTGGTCATCTTCGTACTCCTCTGGGGAACCTTTGTCTACGATCCGGTGGCACACTGGGTCTGGGGCGGAGGCTACATCGGCGGAGGATCGCTAGACCTTGATCCAGAACTGTCTCCATCGTATGCCCTTGACTTTGCCGGCGGTACTGTGGTGCATATCACTTCAGGATTCGCTGCACTGGCAGGAGCAATGGTCCTTGGAAGGCGCCTTGGGTATGGAAAAGTACCCATGGAACCCCACAACATACCATTCATAGTCCTTGGCGCAGGAATTCTGTGGTTTGGATGGTTCGGTTTCAATGCTGGAAGTGAGGTGATGGTGGACGGTATTACTGTTAGCGCATGGACCGTTACCAACACGGCTACCGGCATGGCCGCAGTCACATGGGTGCTCATGTCTTGGGCCCACACAGGAAAGCCAAGTATTGTCGGTGCTGCATCTGGTGTAGTTGCAGGACTCGTAGCGATCACGCCCGCCTCAGGTTGGGTAGGTCCTATGGCCGCAATTATCATCGGTATTGCAGCCGGTACAATCTGCTATGCTAGCATTGCATTCAAGAATGCACGCAAATGGGACGATGCACTGGATGTATGGGGCGTACACGGGATGGGCGGCCTTACGGGCGCAATCCTGACCGGCACGCTGGCCAGCCCACATGTATGGGATACCGGAGACGGTATTGGTGCATGGACTGGCACCGCAGAAGGAATGGAACAGCAGGGAATCAGTATCATTGCTGCTGCCATGGCCATAGCATACGCCTTCTCGGTCACCATAGTGATCCTCAAGATCATGGATGCAGTGTGGCCTGGTGGAATCAGGGTCACTCCTAAAGAGGAGGAGATCGGCCTCGATCTGGCCCAACACGGCGAGAGAGCATACATAAATGAATGAGTAGAAGAGATCCCTCTTCCCTCTTTTTATTACTTTTATACAACCGCATATTGATGCGGCCCTGTCTGTTATGGATCATGCTGGATGTATCTGGGTTGTGCAGTAGCATGACTATTCTGCAGTCTTCTCTGGGGACTGCAGGCAGCATCTAGGCGGTGGGATTTTGGCAAAGTCACAAGGGGGCCGTTTTTGGCTTGGCTCTATCCAGAATACGAGGGCTGGTTAGGGTTCTCTCTAGAATACGGACTCCAATCAGTCTTAGATAACGACTTTGTCAAAAAGATGGTTAGAACTTGGCGTGATTGTGTTGTAGGTTAGGATCCGACAGGTACCCATGGATGGCACGATTGATTTTATGATTGTATAATTGGCGTTGAAATCATGCCGTTTTTGTGTATTTGGTGTAGTTGTGGCTGTGATCAGGTTGGATTGGGTGCAAACTGCTGGGATTTGTACCCCTCGAGAGAACTCTAGCCAGCCCTTGTATTCTGGATAGAACCTCTGGCTTGTATGCGGGCGGACCGTAGTTGGGTGTGTTGGATGACATGCGTACAGCCTGCCCGAGACAACACACAATGTTATTCCAACCACATCAAGTAGTTGGGTGTGTTGGATGACATGCGTACAGCCTGCCTGTGGCTGGACATTGGATATCAGATGGCACGTAGAATATTGCCACTACACAGCATCATCAGGCTGGCCGTCCCTACAATTGATTCCGGGCTGACGGGTTGGCATCAGGCAGCCTTTGGTATGTTTACGTCTGGTGTAAACAATTTGCCAAATTTATGTCTGGAATTGGTCATTTCGGCGTGGGGGACGTAAAGGTTACATTGACAGGCATGTGTGAATTTATGCATATAATTCCCGCGTAGTACTCCTGCCTGAAGAGGTTTACATCAGGCAGCCTTTGAAGATGAACTGTTCATAACGTCAATATCGGTGCAGGTTGTGGGTTGGCGTCAGACAGCCTTTGAAGCGGGCTTTTTCCAGATGAACTGATTGTATATCATCTCGGGCCTTATCTGCTTGAAGGGCTCCCCGCCCCCGTCATACCACTTTGTAAAGAACTCGTACAAGTGAAGCCTGAGAGACTGTATGTATACTATCAACCCCTCGATCATCATAATTCCTATATTGCCGCCTATGATCATCACCCATGCGGCTATCGACTCTGGGCCACCAAGGGAGTAAAACGAGTTGTTTACAGTCAGCAGCAGCGCAGCATGTACCAGCAACATGATGCCTATTCGTGCATAGCTTATGGTATGCGCCAGACTCTCCACTGTCTTTCCCAAAAAGACCTCCATGATTACGTTGGCAGCAGAGGACCCCTCCTCGGGATGCTTCTTGGCGTGTAGGAGACCGCCTATCATCATCAACGCCATGGATGCTATTACGGTCACCACTGCTATCCTTGTGACGATCCAGACCTGCGCCCACTCGCCTAGGAATAGCGTAACCCACGGTACTGACTCTGTGTGTGTTCTGGAGTACATGTTCATAACATCATACTGTGAGCCGATTGCACACATCATGATCACCACGATTCCGCCATACAGCGTAATGTTGGGTAGGGCCTCCATGTACAGAGCTATCTTTTTGCCCTCGCGTGCCAGTTTCTTGAGGCGTAGGATCATAGCCCAAATCAGGTGTACAATTCCTATAAACAGAGAGACCTTTAGTATGTCAATTACCTGCTCAAACGTCAGTTCGGCCACGGAGATGACGCCTACCAGCCAGCTCACTGGATACAGTGGACCGCCCTCGGTCAACAGTCCGGTAAACGGGGCCAGCGCGACTATGTGGTGTCCAAACGCCTCTCCTGTACCAATCCCTGCAATGGCCGATGCCGCTCCAGATATGGCAAGAAGCATTCCCCATCTGGACAGGTTGCCCTGACCCTTCATCTTAAAGAGCAGTCCCATTCCCATCAACAACAGTCCATGTCCTACGTCGGCAAACATTATTCCGTAGAATATAGGCCACATCATGGCAATCATCGGCGTCGGATCGGCCTCGCCCTTCTTTGGAATTCCCTGACTGTTTGTGATGGTCTCAAAGGTCCTGATGAATGGCTTGTTGTCATAGAGTGTAGGGGCCTGCTGCTTTAGTTTCGGGTCCGTAATGTCCTCCACTATGGCAGTCCATCTGCCTGTTATCTCCTTGAACTTCTTCTCCCCCTTTACCGGTATGTACCCCTGTATGACTGCAAAGTGTTTCGTACCTGCCGGCTTTCGCAACATCTCTAGCATCTCTTTTGCCACCCTGGCCTCTTCATGGAGTGCAAGTATGTCGCGCCTGCTTGTCTTTGCCACCCTGGCGATCTCCTTTGTGTTCTTCTTCTGTTTCTCGGTGAGCTCTTTTATCTTTGATTCTGCCAGCTCGTGGGATTGTGAGGGCACCTGTGGCATTCCGGCTGGAATTACAAACGGGTTGGTGTTGAAACTGCGGAAGATCTTTAGGATCTTCTCCGAATCGGAGTTTCCAGACAGCACCAATACAGCAGTCTTCTCCTTGCTTGTCAAGTCATATCTGTAAATCGTGGCGACGCCGTCCAGCGTTCTTTCGATCTCCTCATAGTCTGACGTATTTATTACAAAGAGGTTTACGTAAAAGTATCTCATAAAGCCGAACCCTGAAAGGTCGATGTTCAGCTGCTTTGCCACCTCTATCGTATCCTTCAGTGAGGTGTACTCGTCGAGCGCATGTTTTATGTCCGTGCGCTCTTCTAGCAGCCTGGCCGACTCCTTGATCATGTCTGGCGCCTCCTCCTTGAGGCGGTTTACCATCTCAGAGATCTCGCTAAGCTCATAGTTCTTCTTTTTTATGGCGGTTCCCTTGAAGAGTATCTCCAGCATGCCTACTACGGGTGGAATTCCCATTCCCTTTACCACATCGTCGATTGTCTGGTAGGTCTTTTGGGCCTCTAACAGAAGGTCGTCTATCTCCGGAGTGACCACATCGCGGTCACTATCTATCTTGTGAAACCACTCAAACTCTGCAAGACGTGATATGGCCTCTGGAGCCTCACTCCTTGGCAGGATTACACTTCCGAGTTTGAGCTCCGCTAGTCCCAATCTGTACATCCGTGATTTGTTGTGTTTTAATACCTTTGCAAGCGACTGTACGGTTGGATGGTATGGCAATAATGGTCATGCCATGTCGGGTGCATAGTGCGTAGTAAAGGCAGAAGATATTCGTTCAAGATAGAATAAATCGGGAATTACATACAAAAGTTCAAAGCTGTGCGATAACCCAATTCTTCTGAGAATTTGATGGTGTAAAGGGGGCATGGCATGATATGAGTGGAGTTTGGAGACCATATTGTAGGGGGCGAAAGCCGCAAAAAACAAAGAGAATTTGGATAAGCATGATATGAGTGGGGTTTGGAGACCATATTGTAGGCTTA
>RKRU01000076.1 GCA_007571225.1 Nitrosopumilaceae archaeon
GGTTCAAGCACCGTCCACTACCCCTATTCCGATCCGGAGGGGCGGCAGCAACGGGGAGGTTGTGGCCAACGCATACAGGACAAGGGACAGCATAAGCATCACGACTGTGGGTGGTACGGCCGGACTCAACGAGAATATCGCGCCGTTCAAGGCCTTCTTTATAGACAAAATTCTGGAGGGCATGCGGAGAAAGGATATGGAGGATGCCCAGAACGGTACCATACCGGGCGAATCGGTCATACAGTACGACGTGAACACCGACGACTCGGGGGGAATCAGGGAGATACTTGTGCGGAATTACAGGGATGACAGGAGGGCAAAGGAGATCATAAGTACGGTCGGCTGGTCATTTACGCGGATGATTGAGAAGGCCGAGGGCTTGCATTGACAGATAGGATAACCGTACTTGATTTTGGATCCCAGTATAGCCATCTTATATGCAGGCGCATCAGAGAGTTCTCAGTATACGCGGATCTCGTCCCGTATGATATAGGCATGGACGAACTCCAGAGGCGCAACCCCAAGGGGATAATATTATCCGGGGGCCCCTCTAGTGTGAGCAGTCCCGATGCTCCCATTCCAGACGGCGGCATATTTGAGATGGGGTTGCCGTTGCTGGGAATATGCTATGGACACCAGCTTATCGTGGATAGGTACGGGGGTATGGTAAAGCGGGCAAATCGAGAGTACGGCTCTTCCCTGCTTACCATAGATAATGACGCAGACTTGTTGCACGGCATAGGCAGCTCGGTTCGGGCATGGATGAGCCACGGCGACGAGGCCGAACAGGTTCCGGGCGGATTTGATGTGGTGGGCCACACCGAGAGCTCAAAGGCTGCCGCGATCGCCTCGCAAACAGAACCGGTATACGGCATACAGTTCCATCCCGAAGTGGTCCACACCGAGCAGGGCACCCGGATTTTGGAGAACTTTGTTCTCCACATATGCGGCGCTAGGCAGGAATGGACTATGGACAAGTTTGTGGATGCTACAGTGGCGCGCCTCTCAAGGACCGAAGGGAGCGTACTGTGCGGCGTCAGTGGCGGGGTAGATTCAACTGTTGCAGCACTGCTGATACACAGAGCAGTAGGAGACAGGTTGCAGTGCGTTTTTGTGGACAACGGACTGCTCCGTATGGGGGAGGCAAACGAGATCTCTTGTATGTTTGCCGACAACTTTGGAGTTAACTTTGCTGCAATAGATGCCTCTGACTCCTTTATGGAGGCGCTCAGGGGAGTGTCGGATCCCGAAGTTAAGAGAAAGAGGATAGGTGAGGTGTTTGTGCGCGTCTTTACCGAGTTTGCCAAGGGAAATGGGCCGTTCCGGTGGCTGGCCCAGGGTACGCTGTACCCCGACGTGATAGAGAGCGGGGTGTCGAAGGGGCCGGCGGCCGTGATAAAGTCCCATCACAATGTCGGCGGCCTGCCATCTTGGCTTGATCTTGAGGTGTTAGAACCACTCCGCGACCTGTACAAGGACGAGGTGAGGGAGGTTGCCAGACTGCTTGGGGTGCCAAAGGAGATCTACATGCGGCATCCGTTTCCGGGACCTGGACTTGCGGTGAGGATAATGGGCGAGGTGACTCCAGAGAAGCTGGAGATTGCGCGGGTTGCAGGCAGGATTGTAGAAGACGAACTTGCCGATGCGGGACTGTACAACGATACGTGGCAGGCCTATGCGGCAGTGGGCGATGACAAGGCAGTCGGCGTCGTAGGGGATGAACGGATGTACGGAAACGTGGTTATGATAAGGGTGGTGGACTCGACTGATGCGATGACTGCCGACTGGAGCAGGCTTCCGCACGGCCTGCTTGAGAAGATGAGTAACCGGATCACAAACGAGATAGACAGCGTGACATGGGTTACATACGCCATATCAAGCAAGCCGCCTGCTACAATAGAGCCGCAATAACCATAGTTGTCGTCACAACTACACACGTCACAACTACCACAGTACATGCACTAGGTCGCCTAGGTTGCGCCTAGGCTTTGGAAACTTTGTCTGCTTGGGATATCCTACACAAAGAAGCGATGATGGCACCATGTCCGTACCTATGACATCCATGACCTTCTGTTCGTCAAACATTCCAATCCATATGGAGCTCAAGCCTAGGGCTTGTGCTGCCAGCTGCGAGTATCCCGCTGCCAGCGTGGCATCCTGTATTGCAAACTTTTTGAGTATGTACTCTGGAAAATCAAATTTTACACGGGCCGGATTCTTGCAGAATACTAGAACAAGCGGTGCGTTGACGTATGGCTGGCCGTTGCACGCTGCAACTAGGAGCTTCTTCTTCTCGACACTGCGTACTAGGAATATCTCAAATCCTTGGTAGTTGCCTGCCGTGGGTGCTGTGTCTGCTGCGGCAATTATCTTGTCCACCTTCTCTGGTTCTATTGGTCTCTCGATAAACTTTCGTGTAGAGCGCCGGGCTGCCATCACTGCAAAGAGTTCTGAGTCTATCGGAGTACTACCTGTGTCGGTTGGAGCACCTAGAATGGAGTTGAGCAGCCTGTTTCGCATCTCTAGATTAGATTTTCCTGCGGCGCCAGCAGGCTTGTAGCCTGCAGGATATATGGCAATCCCGCTGTTACTCTCATCTTCGTCCTCTTTACCGCCATCACCATCCTCCTGCATATCCGCACCTGCGGCCATGTCACATATTGACATGCCTGTCTATTAAGGAATTACTGATCATTTTATAACGCCCGGACCGTCCGTCTCAGGCCTCAGGCGGGGGTGTGTGGGGCCTGGCCGTAGTACTGGAATCGGCCTGGCCTGCCAAAATTTGCGGCATACCGTCTCAAGCCCCCGCAGAAGATGTTTGGGAGAATGCAGAGGATCCTACACATCTGTTATAAAAGGCAGGCTCCTATGACCCCTGCTGAGTCTCCCAGCCTGTTCCTTAGAATCGGGATGTCCGAAGCCATGTCCGAGAAGATCTTTTCACGTACTGATTTTATTCCCAAGTCGTACAGCATCCCAATGTTTGACAGGCCTCCACCTAGCACGATGGCGTCGGGGTCTAGTATGTCTACTACGTTGGCAAGGCCGTATCCAAGGTTCTCAAACCATTCATCCCTCCATATACGGGCGTTGTCTGGCGTGCCGGGCGGCTCTATACTGTACTGTCCGGCCGGGTCTATACTACTCTTGTTGATATTGTCATTACTCCTACCCCTACCGTCATTACTCCTACCCCTACAGTCACTGCTCCTACCGTCGTTGTCGTTGTCACTACCCCTACAGTCACTGCTCTTGCTACTCCTACCGTCGTCGGAAACCTCATCGTTGTTCTCATAAAAGAGAGACTCCCGGCCTGACAGTATCTCTTGCATGGAACATCTCTGTCCAGTAAGCTCCTCCCATCTGTGCTCCAGTGCGGGGCCGCTTATGTAGGTCTCCACACAACCGCGCCTGCCGCAATAGCAGTGATTGCCTTCTATGTGCAGGGTGTGGTGCCCCCATTCACCGGATATACCTGTCCTGCCACGGTGTATGCGCCCGTCAATTACGATTCCCCCGCCGACTCCGGTGCCCATTATGACCCCAAACACCGTCTGGAATCCTGCTCCCGCGCCTAGGACGGCCTCTGCCAGTGCAAAACAGTTTGCATCGTTTTCCATTACTATCTTTGTGTTCAACCGTCTTTGAAGATCGTGGTGCAGTGGCATGTTCTGCAGGGACTGTGTGTTGCTGTTTCGGATGACTTCTTTATCCCCATCCGCATGGATGTATGCGGTACCGGGAGTACAGACGCCTATCTTTTCCACCTTGGAGGGGTTCGGCGCTACCTCTGCTATCAGGGATGTGATTGTGGAGACTATTTTGTTATAATCGTGGCTTGGAGTTTTTGTCCTGATCCGCTTCAATATGTTGTAGTTCTCGTCAAGGAGGATGGCTTCTGTCTTTGTACCGCCTAGGTCAACCCCTACGGCGTACTTGCCTGTGGGTGGTTTTGCTGTGTTGTACAACAGATCAGCAGCAGCGCGTGAGTAATTATGAATTGTGGTGTGTTGTTGGGTATTATGCTACTGAGTATTATGCTACTGGATATTATGACAGGCTGGCTTTTACATCGGTGGCGCTCCGCCGCCACCCGGTCCGCCACCCGGTCCGCCAGAGACTGCGATAACGTCGTCTATCCTGAGAATCATGCAGGCCGCCTCGGCTGCCGACTTTATAATCTGCTCCTTTACCAAAACAGGTTCTATGACATCTGTCTCTAGCATGTTGATAATCTTGGTGTTTCTAGCGTCGATTCCCGTCCATGTGTCGCCTTGGTCCTGTCTTGCCCTGAGCGTGGCCATCGTATCTATGGGGTCCATTCCAGCATTCTCTGCTATGGTAAGTGGTATTGTCTCTAGGGCCTCTGCGAATTTCTTGATTGCAAGCTGCTCGCGTCCGTCAAAGCTGTTGGCCCATCCCTTTAGTTGGGTTGCCACGTATGCCTCAGCAGCTCCTCCTCCGGCCACTATGGATGGCTTTTCAATAACATCCTTTACTACCATGAGGGCATCGTGTATTGAACGATCAACTTCGTCCACGACCCTCTGTGAACCACCGCGAATCAGCATGGATACTGATTGTGCGTCCTTGCACCCCTCAATGAAGACCCATTTGTCGGACTCTACCTTCTTCTGCTGTGCCAGATCTGCAGAACCAAGATCATCAGCAGAGAGGTCGTTTATGTTGCTGATTACGCGTCCTCCGGTAGCCTTTGCCAATTTTGTCATGTCGCTCTCCTTTACACGTCGGACTGCCATTATGTTGTGCTTTGAGAGGTAGTGCTGGGCTATGTCGTCGATGCCCTTTTGGCATATTACGACGTTTGCTCCAGACTCGTGTAGCTTGTTTACCATCTCCTTTAACATGCGGTTCTCCTCTTCAAGGAACATCTGCATCTGTAGTGGATCGGATATGCGTATCTCGGAACTCATCTCGGTCTTTTCTATCTCCAGTGCAGTGTCTACAAGGGCAATCCTAGCATTATCTATCTTGGAAGGCATTCCACTGTGGACTATCTCCTTGTCCAACACTATTCCGTTGATTATCTGAGTGTCGTGTATTGAACCTCCAGCCTTCTTCTCCACCTTTATGTTGTCTAGGTCAACTGTGTATGAGCCGTCTTTTCTCTTCTCGACAATCATTAGAATCGCACTTACCACGACCTCTGCAAGTTCCGTGCTGTCGTCTGAGATCAGCTTTGACTCCATGCTTGTCTTTGCTACCTTGATTAGCGTGTCACGGTCGTTGGCAGTTATCGCCTTTGATATGCTTGTGTATATCTCAAGGGCCTTTTCAGCGGCAGCCTGGAATCCCTCTACTATGGTTGCAGAGTGGACATCCTTCTTTAAGAGATCCTCTGCTCTTGCCAGCAGGGCCCCTCCGAAGACTACCGACGAGGTAGTTCCGTCCCCGACCTCGTTGTCTACCGTCTTGGATATCTCCACTATCATCTTTGCCGCTGGATGCTGGACATCTATCTCCTTTAGTATGGTAGCCCCGTCGTTGGTTATGGTGACGTCGCCCAATGAATCAACTAACATCTTGTCAAGCCCACGCGGACCAAGACTGCTCTTTACCAGCTCGGCCACAAGCTTTGCTGCTGTAATGTTATTCTGCTGAGCATCCTTGCCTTTCTGCTGCAAAGCACTCTCTTTTAAAACCAGAACTGGTCCGTTTGGTCCTTGTTGGATTGATGCCATCTCTTTTCTTCGAAATTACGTCCTAAAAATACCCTTTTTAAATGTAAGACTACTGCTCCGGTTACAAGACTCCCCTTTATAAGCACCCAGTGGCTGTTTGAGTCCCCCATACATGAATGACTAACCCAATGCACAAATTCAGCGGATTGCTTACGACTGATCTTAATGGTTGTGAGGGGTGGGGTTGATGGAGGTAACCTGTAACTTGTTCTGACACGCGCGATTGATGCCTGATGGCTTGTGGATTTATCGTACCGCCTGATTATAAGGATACATATGTTTTAGGTCTGGTATAAAGTGACCTATCTGAGATGCCCATGTGCCCTTCCGGCGGGGGTGGCCTCGTGGATTTTTCGTCGGCTGTAGATTGGTGTGGCGAATCATCTTCTTTTCTGATTCAATTGTGGGCGCCGGCATCTGTCATGCGGCTATGGGATTTACGTACTCGCCCCTCTTTATGTCTATGATGCCGCCTGATGTAATTCTGACTGAAGGCAGGGCCAGAAACGGCAGGAAGAGTGGAACTAGTATGGGATGCTCAAACCGGCATCCGAAATCTGCAAGCGTCCTGTTGATCTGCCCAAACTCTTCGAGCACTCTGTCAAACGGGGCCGTGGATATGATTCCCGCAAACTGCAGAGGCATCGATGCCACCGTCCTTCCGTTGTGGGATGCGGCTATTCCTCCTTGTTTCTGCCTTAGGTGGTTGGCCACATGGGCCATGTCGGCGTCGTTGGAGCCTATGATTATCATGTCGTTCTCATGAAAGCTCCACGTACTACCAAACGCCCCTATCGAGCCGCCAAACCCTTCGAGAAATCCTATGCAGCGCCTGCCCGTGCCTCCGATCCTGTCCAGTGCAGCTACCTTCCACACATCGGATTCTGCAGAAGACGGCAGCGCCGTACAGCCATTGCCGTCAACTACGATCTCGGCACTGCCAAGTCCCGTGACGATCTCTGTCTTCAGGACTATTGTATTTGCAGTTATTGTATCAGGCCCTGCAGCAGCTGCATCCTGCCTGCAGTAGCCGCTGTCCGGCCCTGCCTGGTTCACCGAATCCCCGCCGCCGTCTGTCCTTTGCACCGCCGATCTTATCTCAAAGTCGCGTGCGTGCACCTCCGGCGTGGCAACGGTCTGTTTTATCCACTGGGGGATCTTGCTTGGGGGGATTCTGACTGTCAGGCGGCCGTCTGATACCATCGTCTTGCCGCCTACAATGACCTTGCTGGGTCTAAATGATTTTTGTACATCATCAAACACAAGTATGTCTGCCAGTCTTCCTGGGGCTATGACCCCCAGATCCCTTGACATGCCGTAATAGTCAAAGACGTTGCGGGTGGCCATCGTAACGGCATCGACATGCCGCATTCCCAGCTCTACTGCCTGCTGCACACAGTAGTCTATATGGCCGTGCCGTCTGATGGAGGCCGGATCCAAGCCGTCGGAGCAGAACATCAGGCGGTCAAGATATGTCCTGTCTGAAAGTATGCGCGGCACTATGTGTTTTAGGTCGCGTCTTATGGAGCCCTCTCTTATCATGATCCACATTCCGAGCCTGAGCCTCTCTATGGTTTGATCAAAGTTTATTGGCTCGTGACACGATATTATCCCCGATGCCACGTACGCGCCGAGCTTCCTACCAGACGCCCCTGCAGTATGTCCGTTGATTATACAGTCCGACTCACGCATTTTGTATATTGACTGTATGGTGCGGACGTCACAATCGGTTACCTTGGTCCATGAGAAGATCTCTCCCATGCCTACCACATCGGGATTGTTTCTGACCGATTCTGCCTCCTCTACAATCATGTTGCAGCTGTTGCTGAATCTTGGATCCACCGGCAGACCTCCCGGTACTGTCTGAAATATCCTGACTGGCAAGCCCCGCCCCAGTCTAAGAAACTCGTCAAATCCCTTATGGCCTGTCACGCTCACCACATCTATTGGGTCCGAGAAGAGGGACGTGACGCCGTGTAGCAGGGCCTCTCCGGCAAACTCCGATGGCATGACAAACTGATCTATGTGTATGTGGGGGTCTGCAAACCCTGGACCTACGTGCCTTCCGTTAAGATCGACCGTACTGGTCTCCGGCCCATGCGTGTGCGATGCGTCGGGCCCCACGTATGCTATGCGGTCCTTGTATATTGCGATCTGCGTATCTGGGATGGTCTCACCTGTATATACTGAGAACAGGTTGCAGTTCTCCAGTATCTGGTCGGCAGGTATTCTGCCCATGGCCACTTTTATGAGATCCGAGATGGTGTTGGCTACAGGCGGCATGAATATATCATCATCGTTGTCCGGTTATTTAACCACACCAATGCGTGGGGAATTATATATAAATTCACATTATGTCTGTCAGTGTAACCGTTTACGTCCCCAACGCCTGAATGACCGATTTTAGACACAAATTTGGCAAATTGTTTACACTGGACGTAGTAACTCCCATCAACAATTGTTCTTTTTCTAGGCGTAATATGCCAAAAAAAAACAGACAAAAACCAATGAGAAATACTACGTAAACAGTTACTATTATTCTGCTGCGGTTGTCTATATGGTTCAAACCCCCCCCACAAAATTCAACATAAGAGCGAAAATAGAAATACGATTTGGCTGAAATCAGTCATTTTCTTGCGGAATTATCGGCTTACCTTTCACTTCTACCGGCCCACTAGCCTCAATGCTACTTTTACGTACTACATAC
>RKRU01000016.1 GCA_007571225.1 Nitrosopumilaceae archaeon
TTTGTAGGGTACTGTGTGCAGGGAACCCTAGACTTTTTGTACTGTGCGGCAAGCGGCTGTAATATGGATATAGCCTATACCCGCTGCGTGTAGGGAACTTTAGACTTTTTGTACTGTGCGGGGCAGGTGAAGTCATACATTTGCAGAAGGCAAGATTGCCGCTCCACACACATGTCCAAAAACAGCCACAAGTCACGATTGCGGCATGTACATAGACTGACCAGCCGATCTGTCCCGCCTCTGCTCCCATAATCAACAGCATCAGCTTTGTGTATATACGACATATCTCTCAATATACACACAGTTGCCGCCGCCTCTAGAATCAACGGCATCAGCATCAGCGTCACATCTAGAACCATAACCGAAACTAATCCTGCAGATCCATCCTACCAGAGTTCTGCCATATCCTACAC
This sequence comes from Nitrosopumilaceae archaeon, assembly GCA_007571225.1. Lineage (GTDB taxonomy): Archaea > Thermoproteota > Nitrososphaeria > Nitrososphaerales > Nitrosopumilaceae > Nitrosopumilus. Next base: position 414 of record RKRU01000016.1, read on the forward strand.
ACAGACTGCCACCATATGTGCAGACAAACAAAAGATACGCTTTGACTTATAATCGGCTCTAGACATGACCTGCCGTGAAGAGGCTTGGCATAATACAGACGGATCAGTATACGACAAACGAGGCAGGGATACAAAAGATAACTGACATTCTGACTGAGATGGGCAAGAATGAGACTGATCTGGTCTGTCTTCCAGAGCAATGGCTGCCAGACAATGTTGTGCAGGATTTTGAGGCCGAGTTTGCCAGATTCAGGTATGTTGCAAGGGAGTTTGGCATGGGTATAGTACCCGGCGCATTTTACCACCCCACAGACAGGACAGATTCCGGGCATTCTGGATCGGCAGTTCCAGAGTCCCCACCACTTGCGCAACATGCGCACAAACGCCGGGCAGCAAAAATGACGTTCTCTATTGTAGCTCCGATAATAGGATCCGACGGCGAAGTGGCCGGCATGCAAGAGAAGATACACCCGTTTGATTATGAAAGGGAAATTGTAAGGCCGGGTAGCACAATTAGGATCTTCAGTGTAGGCCAGATCAGGTTTGGAGTAATTGTATGTTATGACATGGTGTTTCCCCAAGTTGCCAATACCATTGCCCGCAAGGGTGCCCAGGTTATCCTGTCGCCATCAAGAATAGTAAATGCGGGGGTCTCCCCGTGGAGCATGTATGTGCAAGTCAGGGCACTTGAGAACAGAATTCCCATACTTGCTGCCAATGTATGCCACACAAGGTTTGGAGGGAGCAGCATGATAGTCGATCTGCATCTAGACGACATAGTCACAACTGACATCACCGGCGTTGCAGGCAACAGGGGCGGTTCTGCATCCAAAAGGTTTGACCTAGACACGTACGAGGGATATAGAAGGGAGCGGTTTGCAGATTCACATCAGTTTGACTAGATATGGTGCCCCGCATGCGCATGCAGGCCGTCACGCACTTGCAGGGTGCTCCCCCTCAGCAACAAACGACTCGCAATCTGCCTTGGCCTGAACATCTGACATCTGCTGTATGGGGTGCTTCATGAGATATGCGCTGGCAGGCCTGATCGGCCCACCGATGCCGCGGTCAAGTGCTATCCTGGCCAGTCGGATTGCATCAATTACGATTCCAGCAGAGTTGGCCTTGTCGTCAACATCAAGGCGGACCTCCATGTTGTATGGTATGTTGGCCCACTGCCTTCCCTCAATTCTCATGAACATGAGCTTTGTATTTCCAAGAAACGGAATAAAGTCAGACGGCCCCACATATATCTGATCATCATCAAGTCGCTCGTCAAGCTGGCTCTGGACGCTCTCTGTCTTTGATATCTTCTTGGAGACGAGTCGCTCCTGCTCCTTCATATTCAAAAAGTCGGTATTCCCGCCCACATTGATCTGGTATGTCTTTTCAATTCTGGTACCACGATCGTTGCAGAGCTTTGCCAGCGTCCTGTGCACTATGGTGGCGCCAACCTGCCCCTTGATGTCGTCGCCTATACACGGAATGTTCTCATCTTCAAACCTCCTTGCCCATGCCACATCTGATGCAATAAACGACGGGATGCAGTTGACAAAAGCGGTTTTTGTGTCAAGACATATCTGGGCCCAGAACTCTGTGGCCTTATCCGAACCTACAGGCAGGTATGATACTATGATCTCAGTACCAGTCTCCTCGATTGTGCGCTTGATCTCGGCTGCAAGCTCGTCTGTAGTCTTTGACGACTGGATCGGTTTTACACGATTCTGTACCCAGAGTCCGACCCCGTCAAGTGCAGGACCCTCGTAGACCATCGCGTCGGTCTTTGGCATCTGATTTATGGGTATCCAATCAACCATATTGGGATATTCGTAGATGGCCTCGTTGATGGTCTTTCCAATCTTGTTCTCCCCCACATCAAACCCACAGACAAAATCGATGTCGTATATGCCGTATCCTGCAAGCCGCTCGTGTATGATTCCTATCACCTCTTGGGACGGATTCTGTCTATAGTATTCGATGCCTTGGAGCAATCCAGAAAAACAGTTGCCGATACCTACCAGTCCCACTCTGATCCTCTCCGCCATTTGTAGTCAGTGTAGAGGGGCGTGTTTAAAGTCTTGGCATGACAGTACGGAAAGAGGTTACCCCCTTTATAAGCACGAATTCCGCGTAACCGTAAGTGGTTACTCTCTTCATAAGCACCTAGTATCTGTTTTGGTCCCTCACGCCTGAATGACCGATTCTAGGCACAAATTCGGCGTATTGTTTATGCCTAATCTTAACGGTTGTGAGTGGGGGTAACTTACAACGGTTACGTGGAATTCGTGCTTATAAAGAAGGTAACCTCTTAGAGTCTGTTGCATAAGGTCATCCGGGATTTGAGAATTCAAGTCGGATGCCCTGATTGATATGGAGACTACCTGAAACGGATGCGCAGCATCCCCTTAGAGTCTACAGACAGTCATGTGTTAAGCGGCCGACTCTTCGTATTCCGTATCAACCCTCTACTTTGACCCCTACGTTCTGTGTGTTGCCTCCTCTCTGAGCCACAAGTTGTACGTGGTGATCCAGATCTTTACTTCCTGCACTATGTTGTCCCATATACGGGAACGGACGTACTCGCCGAATATCCGCTTGAGTGCCGATATCGACCTTTCGACTGTTCACCTACGGCCGTATCCTACTCTGGTCTTCCAGTATTCACGATATTCCTCCCTCTCCTCTTTTGTTAAGTCTGGGTTATGCAACAAACTTTCCAAGTCTACATGACAGTCTTCTAGAATGCATGATCCCATTATCTCCATCCAAGTCCAATGGGGGTCCATATCAAAGAAGATTATCCTGCGATCTTCGGATATGTGGATCTCCCTATACGATATTATTGTATTATCATCAACAAGCACAATAAAGAAGTATGGATTCCAAGCTCCGCTCCCGGCATCACGACCATATGTGGAATCCAGCACATCTCTTGGAATGGAAAGGATCGCATAATGTGCTGGAGCAGGCACGGAAATATCAAGTCCAAAGCCCATCGGATCCAGAACAGGGTACACATCAAGAATCTCGATATACCCGGCATATCCTATGCCCTGTTCAGCAGTCTCAAACTCGACAAACCTGTGGCCCAGATATCCCCTCTCTAGTGGAGCACCCACAGATGACGGGAAGACCTTTACAGTCTCGTTCCTGACATTGATCCATTCCTCCATTCCGTCTGCATGGGCATGGGAGTCGAATACAACGGCCATACATGCAACTGACAAGACCAGACCATGTACCACGCAGGCAGACACAAAAGTCATGATACGAGACATCGTTGTATAATCAGGTGTTTTGTGGCCAGGCATCATTCCTTTCAGCATCCCTGCAAGCTGCCTGTATGGAAGGTGAAATGCGGCGCGGGTCGAGGCAACTACTGCAATCATGCTTTCGGCATATCGAAAGGGGGCTTTGTTCTTGTGGTGGTTTGTCTTCTTCAACTCTTTGTCCCAGTTGGGACTGTACATTATAATCAGGCTCCTGCTGCGGTCCACATACTTTTGGTTGGCGTATTTCACCAACCTTGTTGTACAATAGTGATCAATAAAGGTTTCGGCAGCTCCAACCCAGCATTTCTTGGCTAAGCCAGCAACCAAATCCATGTCAGGCAAAGTTATGCAACAAACTTTAACCTGCTACTCATGCGGAATGTAATGATTTATAGTCACGACATTCTCATGACGCCACATGATAGAACCCGGAGGACCCGTCACAGACATCAGCATAGATTCTGACACCACGATCGAGGGAATATTTGAGCAGATCGCCAAATCGGGCGGGTTCGAATCGAAGAACCTGCATGACGGTCTGGAGATTCTGACAGAGATGATGTCGGACAAGGAATGCCTGCGGTTTGTCTCGTTTGTAGGAGCGCTTGTCTCTACTGGCGTACGTGGCATACTCAAATCCATGATCAGGGATCGCTGGTTTGATGTTGTAGTTACCACCTGCGGGGCACTGGATCACGACATAGCAAGGCACTATGCAGAGTATGTGGAGGGATCGTTTACAATGGATGATGCTGAACTGGTAGACTACAACATGCACAGGCTGGGCAGCGTACTTGTTCCACTTGACAGCTACGGACCGCTCATCGAGGAGAAGATGCAATCGTTCCTAAGCGAGGAGTACGACAAGGGAACAAGAGTTATGACCACTGCAGACATCTGCAAGATGATCGGCTCCCATATGGGGGAGGACTCCTTTCTGTACTGGGCGGCAAAGAATGGAGTGGACGTGATAGTTCCAGGCATTATGGACGGTTCTGTAGGCAGCCAAGTATGGATGTTTGCCCAGAGTCATCCCGACTTTAGGCTGGATATTATAGGCGACTCGGTACGATTATCAGAACATGTCTTCAAGGCCAAACGGTCAGGAGCGCTCATGATCGGTGGAGGCATCTCAAAACACCATACGCTTTGGTGGAACCAGTACAGGGACGGACTGGATTATGCGTTTTACATCACTACAGCACAGGAATTTGACGGAAGTCTGAGCGGGGCGCTTGTCCGCGAGGCAATATCGTGGGGAAAGGTGACGCAAAAGGCTAGACAGTCCACGCTGCATGCAGAGGCAACCACGATCATGCCGTTTCTTTATGCCGCGCTTCTCTCAAGACTTCCCAAGGATCAATGATTCAGCACACCAACCCGCCAGTCCATGCCCGAAGAAGACGGCCTGACCGCGGTTCGTACGTGAACTGCCCATAATGAAAAGCCAGACATTTGGTAAGCTGTAATGGCGGCCGTGCCGTGCCCTGCCCGGCCCCGTGCCTGACTGTGGTGGTCTCTCCTGCTATGCCCCGCCCAAACCACGTTATGCATACGCGGTATGACTTCACCTGTCCTTATATGGATCTGACACCTCTGTAATACGCACTTGAACACGACTGAAAAACCCATGTTGTACTGCTAAAGAGATCTTTTTTACAGCCATTTTTTGTACTAGGCAGGACAGGTGAAGTCATACCATGCGCGTATCTTTTAATTAAAAGGCAGATGGGCCCGATGAGATTCGAACTCACGACCTTTCGATTATCAGTCGAACGCTCCAGCCAAGCTGAGCTACGAGCCCTCAAGCCCACTTGATACACGAGTCATTTAAGTAATTCGTATTTGTCAACACATATTTGTCAACACATATTTGTCAACATATGACTACTTATACTGCCTAGCCCAAAGATGTCTATAAAGAAGGCCTTACAAGCTGGCCCAGTACAGGTTCTTCAGTCGTGTTTGAGTGTATATGACGAGGCGGCGGCCGGATCCATATGTGGAAGGTGAAGTGACGCTAGTTCCGCAGTGAATAATATGATATGACGAGGCGGCGTAGGTGAGATTTAATTGTCGTTGTGGATCCGGTTTATTGCATTATCAGAAGGCCTTCTCCACGGTCATCTTTTGCGTCACTTAAAAAATCATGTCCTAACCCCCAGATGTGATAACATCTGATATAACAGGGGCGCCAATCAAGGATTTGGGAAGTTTGTGCGCCGCCGATCAGGGCTACTGCGGCCCCGTCGGCACATCGGGGGGCGCCAATCAAGGGTTTGGGAAGTTTGTGCGCCCCCAACAAGCATCTACATGTTTGAATGAATCACGCCAGACACCGTACGACCACGGCATGTCACGTTTTGAATGTGTGCATGTACATCCTGTCCCGGCAGCGCTGCTATCGTTGTTGCCCGAACGTACATACCAGACAGACAAGCGCCACCATACGAGACCCAAACCTACGATCAGAGACTGCCAGACGGCAACGTACCCGGATGATAAGAAACAGCCAACGTCGGCCAACAGTATGGCTATTGCCGCCATTTTATCGAACAGCCTATGGACGGATCAAAACTCTTTTCGATCTGTTCTCCTGCAAGCAGCTGCTCGATCTTTTTTACCATGGTCTTTTCCGTAATGGTATCATCCTGCCTCGGGGCATCGTCTATCTTTCCATGAAAGACAAGTTTTTTGTCCGCATTAAACAGAAACGGATCCGGTGTACATGTTGCCCCGTATGCACGTGCAACATCCTGCGTCTCATCTACTAGATAGTGAAACCGGAAATTCTTATCTGCGGCAGTCTGCTTCATGGCATCAAAACTGTCTTCGGGATAATCCGTAGAGTCGTTGCTGTTGATCCCCACTATGGCTATGTCGGAGCTGAACTTGTCGTACAGCTCGTTGAGCGCCTCCGTCTTTGCCTTCACATAAGGACAGTGGTTACACATGAATATGACAAGCAGTCCCTTGTAACCGTCATAGTCTGCAAGCAAATGGTGTTTGTCGTCTATACCCATCAGGGAAAAATTGGGAGCCGTGTCGCCCTTCTCCAACTTTACCTGTGATTCCAAAACTACCATGCGATATGCTCCTGACGGCACAAATAAAACCGTTGTCAATTCATCAGTGTAGTCAAACCCATTGGGAATTGCATATTTCGAGTACCGGCAGCATTCCTAGTCGTATGCATACTTGTACAGCGTAACCAAACCGATTTGGAATTGCATATTTCGAGTAGGTTGGATCATGTGGTGAGAATGCAATGACAGGCGGAGAAAAAACCTATCTGGGGGGCACTGATGAGGGCTGGTGCGGGTGCTGTAGGCTGTCTAGACGTAGCAGTACTACGGATTCAAAATGTGTGCGCAAAATCTCCCCAGGCGCGTGTCGTCGTCGTTGTTGTTGTTGAAGCACGCGCGGTTTTACAACATCCAATCAAACACCTTGACCAGACTGGTATTCTCCGTTTTCAAACATATGGGTTATGGCGTCCTTTTTGCATCCACAGTAACACATCATGACTATAAAGCTCGTTATGTGACGATATATCTGTGATCCGAACTATAAGCTAATTTGTAACGGCTCATCAGACTTGTGACCGGCAGGTCAAACTATCATTGTGATGGGCCTGAGATGTCCAAAGATTGGTATGGGGTAGCCAGTGTGGTAACCAGTGTGTACTTGTGATGTGTATGTGTGGTGTTAGTCTGCCGTCAGCAATTCCGAAGGATTGGCATCGAGTGCATCAGAATGTGTTTGAGGTCGCCCTTGAGGTAATTTATGAGGAACCTGTACGGATTCGCAAGTCCTTTACAACTTCGTAAGACACAACAGTGCCCTAAAGGAACACAAGACTACTACCATACAGGTAGGAATCATAGTTGAAGGCCGAAATAAACGGAAGATATATTCAAAATGCAAGTTTGTATCTGAATGTACTAGTGTAAATCCATATACAGACTTGGCATACAGGTAAACCCAAGCACAAATACAATCTTTTACACCTAATCTCGCCTGATCACAACCACAACAACATCAAACACACAAAGACGAGATGATTTCAACATTAGTAATCTCATCATAAAACCAATCATACCATCCATGACATTTGTCGGTTCTTAATCTACAACACAATCAGACCAAGATATGTCATATTTTTGACAAAGTCATTATCAGAGATTACCGGGTCACGTATTTTGGAGAGAAACCAACTCCACACACGTAACAACAATTAAAATCCGTGTACCTAGACTGGCCATGGGGCCGGTAGTATAGCCTGGTAGTATACCCGCCTTGCACGCGGGGGGTCACGGATTCAAATTCCGTCCGGTCCACCACATCATACAGTGTAGCCATACGCGGGATCTCGTACCCGGCACAACCGTTATCATTGGGGGCCTGCCAGCCGGCCGAAGCCACGACAACGGTATTGCAACCGTTTTGTAGTTCAAACATGCCCAGAGTAAGAGTCTACCCCTTTACGAGCGCCTGCTAACCGTCTATGCCTCCCCTC
>RKRU01000026.1 GCA_007571225.1 Nitrosopumilaceae archaeon
AGAATAATTGTCATAGTAGACAACGCCTCACCACACAAGTCAAAAGTGACAAAAGAGTTCGTAGAGTCCTGCAATGGCGACATCATACTGATGTATCTGCCTCCATATACACCCGAACTGAATCCAGTCGAAGGACAGTGGAAGTCGATAAGAAAGTGCAAAGGCAACACGCTGTTTGAGGATGTCGATGAAATGAAGGACACCATAACCAAAATGTTGGAAAACGGGGAATGCGAGCCGGTCAAGATGTTTGATTGGTTGTTGTAAAACTGCGCGTGCTACAGCAACACACGCGCGCCTATGGGGAATTCTGCGCACAATATTTTGGATTCGCAGCATCTACCACATCCAAGCAGCCTGTAGCCCCCGCGCCAGACCACATCAGCACTCCATGGGAACAATTTTTTCTGCACTTGTCATTGCATTCCAACTTTACAACCTAGCATACTCGAAAAAGATAGTTCCTAATGGTGTTGACTACGTAAAAATTCGTCACCTATTGGAATTAGTCGGGATCTTCTCCCTTTCACAACTACATATCTTGAAATCTAGGTTTAGCCCCCTTGTCAAAGCTTTTCACTTTTAAGAACAATTCCTTCCTAAAATCACTACGGCAGACCCCCGTACCGTACAGTCTGAGTCAGGGCGAGAGCCGGTCTGGATCTCTCGGATACAGCACTACTTCGCGCACGTTATCTGCGCCCGTCACTACTGCCATCAGCCTGTCAAGTCCCATTCCCCATCCAGAGTGTGGCGGCATTCCCCATTCGAACGATTCAAGGTGATCCTCAAACTGTGCGGGATTCAGGTTCTGTTCTGCAAGCCTCGCCCTTAGTGTCTCTGGATCGTGCAGCCTAGTTCCGCCCGATGAGAGCTCTAGATATCCATACTGCAGATCAAACGAGCGCGACAGTTCTGGATTGTTGTCCTTTTCACGGATGTAAAACGGCTTTAGCTTTAGCGGCCAGTCAGTCAGAAAGAAGAACCCCGGATGGTTCCTCCCAATCAACCTCAGGTGCGAATCAAGCAAGTCGTCGCCAAACCCAACATCCTCGCCCACCTTTTGCAGTTCAGAGACACACTGCTCGTATGTGACACGCTCAAACGGCGCGTCCGGTGACTGCTGTGGTACGTCAAATCCAATTGACTTTTGTTCTGCCGTGCATTCTGTGGCAAGTGTACTGCATACCTGTCTTACGAGCCTCTCAAGTACATCCATCACGTCGTCATAATCCATAAACGCCGCTTCGATGTCGACGCTAGTGAACTCGGTCAGATGCCTTCCAGTATGGGAGTTTTCTGCCCTGTAAAAGTTGGATATCTCAAAGACCCTCTGAAGGCCTATGGTCATCTGTTCCTTGTATAGTTGAGGGCTCTGCGCCAAGTACGCTGGTTTGCCAAAATAGTCAAACGAGAATAGGTTGGCTCCGCCCTCGCTGGCGCTGCCTATTACTTTGGGTGTCGTAATTTCGATGAACTTGTCATGTACAAGCGTGCTGCGCAGTACCTGCAGTGCATGGTGCCGCATCTTGAATATCGACGCGGTCTTTTGGTTTCTCATGTCCAGCGCCCGGTGGTTGAGTCGGTTGTCTATACTGCTCTCCAGCCTGCCGATTGGATCTATTGGTAGCGGATGGACTGCCCTTCCAAGCACGCAGATGTCAGTTGTGGCAATCTCGACTGCATAGTCACGGGCCCTAGTATCCTGTACGGTGCCCCTTACTGATATGACGCTCTGGCGGTTGAGTCCTGCGAATCTGTCAGCCGCATCTCCCTTTATGACAACCTGGGTTATTCCAGTAACGTCACGCAGTGTGATAAACGAGACTCTTCCCATCTTGCGATAGTCCTCTATCCAACCTGACAGCACCACATCGCATCCGGCCATGCCCACATCCAGCTCGGCAATGTCGTGCGTCCGCTCAAACGTCACTGTGGTCCCCCCGACACACCATATGTAGTCTTTCCCACAGTGCTGTTTATATCCCTTGACGCCGGGTTCACAACTGTTGCAGCCAGACAAAAAGGCGTTTATGACTGTACGGAATCTCTCTGCCACATACAAATCGGCCATGTCAGAGCATCATGTACATGCCGTACATGACGTCGACCTTGTGATACGCGAGGGCGAGTCGATAGGAATCGCAGGGGAGAGCGCATGTGGTAAGAGTACGCTCGGACTCTCGTTGATCCGCATGCTGGATGGCCATACAGCAGAGACTGACGGAAGCATAGTGTTTGATGGCAAGGACATTCTGCAGATGCCAGAACCAGAGTTTGACGACACGTACCGCTGGAGACGCATATCGATGATATTTCAAGGTGCGATGAACTCGCTTGATCCAGTGTTTACCATACATGAACAGTTTGCAGAGATACTTGCAAGACACGGCCACATAGGCGACTGCGAAGAACTTATCGTACGGGCAGTCCGCTCGGTGGGCCTTGACGAGGGCGTACTTGCCAAGTATCCACACGAGCTGAGCGGAGGAATGAAGCAGAGGGTCGTAATTGCAATGGCGCTGCTCCTAAAGCCGCAGTTTGTGATAGCAGACGAGCCCACTACGGCGCTTGACGTACTTGTACAAGCTCAGATAATATCCATGCTAAAGTCGCTAAAGGAGCAAGGCATGTCATTTATGCTGATAACTCATGATCTTGCGGTCCTCTCCGAGATTGCAGATACGATAGGGGTTATGTACGGCGGGCAGATTGTAGAGTTCGGATCGTCTCAGGAGATATACACAAATCCTAGACACCCATACACGCAGGGACTGCTCAGGTCCATACCCACGCTGAAGGGCAAACCTCCAAGTTACATCAGGGGCTCCCCGCCTGCACTGTTTGGCGAACCTTCAGGATGCAGGTTTGCCGACAGGTGCCCTCATGTAATGGAGCAGTGTACGAGATCGCCGCCAAAGTTCAAGACAGATACAGGCTACGCGATGTGCTGGCTGGAAGAAGAGCATGATGAACAAGCCGGACAAAGGGCATGACATATCTCATACTGCGACGCGCCAGCCTTCTGCCTATGAGAACGCTCTGACGATTGGAAGGCATGCGTCTATTATTCGCAGCATCTCGGTCCTTATTACCATCTTGTCGATGGACATCCAGACCCGGCTCTTGTTGATCGCAAAGGATATGATCTGGACCTTCTTTCTCTCCTCCCATACAAACTCTATCTCACCTAGGTTTTCATCAAAGAAGCTCTCCAAGTCGGTCTTTATGGCGATGTGGGAGAACTGGTACTTTGTATCTTTTTCATCAAGTAGTGGAGCAAGGTCCTCCCGCCGCCTGTACCCCATGAGCCTTCCGTGATCGTCTATTACGCCGACGAACCGTATGTACGGGCTGATGGAGACGACGTTGTTACAGATATCCATGATCTCTTTTTTGTCCATGATGCGACTAGTTACTGATGTTATTTTAATGCTCATAACTTTTCTTGTAGGTCTACGCCATCTCTGCACCTCTACGTCCACCTCTACATTCACATCCCGCATACAACTGCATTCTGGAGGGCAAGTCAGACTGATTAAAACAAGATATGTGGTACGATCGACTCGCAATGACGTGTTTTTCTCATACCCGCATCATAAACCTGCATTCAGATTCTAGCGTCCAACTCCAGCTAGTATGAGCCCCAGCTAGTCCGGCCTGCAATAGTACGGTTGTGGTGCTCCACAAAATACAGGTACAGCATGCCCTGTAGTGCAGGACCTGCTCTCCTCTCTTTCTTTCTTTCTCCCTTCCTTCCTTCCTTCTCCTCCCCATCCCATTACCCCTCGTACGGCCTGCGCTGCATAATGATCTTGTTAAATATCGCATTCCCACACAACGTTTGTGGATTATGCAGATATCTTTCCGTTTGCCCCCGAAGTGGGATATCTGAGTTTGGCGCTCGTCAATTTTATAGGCTCACTGGTTCCGTTTGTACCGCTGCCCGGGTTTCTCCTGCTTGCCACCATGTCCGTAGGGGACGCGTTTGACCTACACATTCTTGCGCTGACCTCTGCAGTCGCGGCTACCGCTGCAAAACAGATTATATTTATCGTCAGTTATGAGGGACGGAAGATAATAAAACAGGATACAAGAGAACGTATGAAGCCCTTTGAGCGACTGGTACGCAAGTATGGCGGAGTTGCCGCCTTTATGGCAGCAGCCACCCCGATTCCAGACGATCTGGTATACATACCGCTGGGACTGGCAAAGTACAATCCAAAACGGTTTCTTGTGGCCACACTTGCAGGCAAGCTATTACTGAGTTATGTAATAGTCTTCATCTCACACTATCTAGGCCTGTCAATTATTGAGCCGTATTTGGAGGATATGGAAAGCGCAACTCCGATATACATTGGAATTACCATATTTGGTGCGTCCATGACTCTAGTCGTGGTTCTACTACTTAGACTTGACTGGCGCAGAGTGCTTGGTAGATTGGCCCCGTGGACGCTTGAGGAGCCAGACTCTGCAGATGATGCAGGAGACAGGCGTGGTTCTGATGATGATGGTGACGGCAGGCAGAATAACGAGCAGGATGATAATGGTAGTGGTGACAGTGACGGTGACGGCAGGCAGAATAACGTGGATACAGACAGTACAAAGGGATAACGGCAGAGTATATTCAGGCCTGATTCCATTTGTATCTGCATATTCAGAATGTAACACCTCCAAGTAGGTTAATGCCACGCATGTATGTATGGCCACGCGGCCAACCACACAATATATGCAGATCGGACTTACGCAGTAGCCTGTCGGCGGGTCCCGGGCGACTGCAGCTTAAAGTTCCACAACCGATCCGTCGCCTTACGGATTCCCACCCGTGGCGACCTGACCACCGCATACGATGATACGTCGTGACAACCGTCTCCAGATGCAATATACAAGCCGCCCCTCCCCGTAAGGTCCACTCCATACTGCTCCCTTTTGATGTTCAGCGCCTGTGTCAGTTTTGCAGGACCGTCAGTCAGTATTCTAGTATCTGTGGTACCGCGGTTCTTCATTATGATGTCCATTCCACGTATTGGTATCAGGCCGCGTATCAGGACCGCACCAGCGTCCGCATACTCTGGATTTCGGGCAGTCACGTTAAAGCAAAAGTGCATACCGTATGTAAAATAGACATACGAGATGCCGACTCTACCGAACATCACCTTGTTCCTCTTAGTCACTCCACGGTATGCATGGCTTGCAGGATCATCTCTGTGCCCATAGGCCTCCGTCTCATATATCATACCCATAATCGATTGTCCGCCATAACGGCGCACCAGCATGGAGCCAAGCAGGTCCCGAGCCACCACTGCCGTATCCCTCAAGTAGAACTCTCTAGGTAGTGGTGCAGTCGTAGGCGTAAGCGTAGTTGCAGAGGTAGGCGACGGGGTTGACGACATGTAAACAGTACACCACTACCGCATCTTGGCTATATTCCTAGCATCTATCGTAGACTCCATTACACGCCGCCGGATGGATATGTGATGTCAGGCTTCACCTCCATCCTGCCATCTCTCAGCTGTCTTACTACATCTGCAAGCCGGGCAATGTCATCATCCAGTACACCTGCAAGGCTCTGGTTGTATATCGTAGCCGCAGGATGTATGGTAATAAAGTAAAGATTGCCGTTCTTGGCCGCAATCTTTCCCCTGTTTTTGGTAATCTCAGAGCCTCCAAGTACGGACCCAAACGCGGTATTTCCCAGTATGCAGATAATGCGGGGTCTGATCGCGGCAATCTCCCGCTGTAGATACTCCGAACACGCCTCCCTCTCGGCCGCTGTGGGAACTCTGTTGTCTGGCGGCCTGCACTTTACCACGTTTGTTATGTATACTTTGCTCCTTGAGAGGCCCGCGCGCTCAAGCGCCCCGGACAGCCTCGTGCCCGCAGCGCCAACAAACGGCTCTCCGAGCATATCCTCGCGGCGGCCCGGAGCCTCGCCGACAAACATGATCTCAGCGGCCACATCCCCCGAACCAGGAACAGCATTTGTCCTAGTACTGCACAGACCGCATCTCAGGCAGGCCGTCACCTCATCTTTGATACCTTCAAGTTCTCCAGCCAACAGTCACACCACCCCGCTGACTGTAGCAGTCGCTCTAACTGATGGGCCGCCGTTGCCCATTGCAAGCGACTGCATCGGGTCTCCTTTTCCGCAGTTGGTGATCGGCCTTATGGCAAGGTCCCTACCGCATGCGGTAATGGAGCTGAAAAACTCTGGCGCCGTACCAGATACGATCACATCCCTTATAATCTCGGCAGGCCTACCGTTACGGATCCTCTGTGCATACTGGCACGATATGCTCCAGTTGTACCGATTCATATCAATTGATGGAACCTTCATGTCACATATGAGGTATCCATCACCCACATCGCGCATCATCTCTTCTGTACCCCAGTCCCCGGGTTCTATGTATGTGCATGCCATGCGTATCAGCGGCATGAATTCAAACCCGGCCGCCCTCATGTTTCCAGTCGGTGCGGCATCAAACAGCTCCCCAGTCTCCCTGCTCTGCATGTGCCCCTCCAATATTCCGTCTCTGACCAGTATAGTCTTGCGCGTCCTAGTCCCCTCATCGTCAAAGTCATATCGCCCAAGACTGCGTGGCCTAGTCGGATCGTCTGCCACGCCAAGCGCGTCTGATCCTATCCTCTTGCCCAGCATGTTGCGCCACCACGCACCCCCGGCCCAGGCCATCTCCCTGCCCATGACTCTGTCTGCCTCAGACGGATGTCCCAGAATCTCGTGTGTCAGCAGTGCGACAAAGTCAGGATTCATTATGACCTCGGCTGTCCCCGCCACGGTATCTACTGAGCCTGCAGCTGCAACCAATGGCGCCTTTTGTGCAATATCAGAAGAACGGGTCGCGGCCCCTTCACCGTCGGTGAGTACCTCTAGTCCACCGCGTCCGCCTTCTGTGGCATCAACTGACCGCGTACGTCCATCCACGCACGCAACAGCAGTCATGTCTATGATGGTGTCAGTATGAGTCTGCATGATCTCGGCCCCCTCGCTGCTGACTAGAAACTTTGAGGCGCTTTTGTAGTGTGGTGCGACAACGGACTTTGTCACCTCTCGGACATTCGAGATTCTCGCATCACAGTCCAATCCGATATCGGTTATGGCCTGCACATCCGGCCGTTTCCGTACGGGCTGCTCCACGCTTGCACGCTCAGGCATCACAGAGTGTAGTCTGACTCTGTCTTTTAGGACGGCCGTATCCTGTATGGCATCCGTTGCAGCATCCAGAGCATCCCGTATCTCGCGCCGCGACTGCGGGTTTGTAACTGATGCAAACCTCCACGTGCTGCCGGCCAGCATTCTGATGCCGATTCCACTGCAGGCATCTTCTGTAATGTGATCAACCAGCCCGTCCTCTATGTGTACGGATGCACCAGAGTACTCCTCGGCCCTTGCATCACAATATGAGATTCCGGCCGTCCCAGCAGCATACTCGACTGCATGGCAGGCCAGGTCCTGCAATAACTGATCCATGTACATACGGAGTATGGCCCCCTCTCCTAAATCTTTACATCCACAGCGGATGCCGGCTGCAGAAATGTCGCAGGCCGCAAGATATGTCTATAGGTGCCGCGGGTCCCAAGCGTATTGTGGCGTACGGCCGATCAAACAGGCTGTAGGATCACGTCATGTTGATATATGAATTCTGCAACCATATAACATGAACAGAGAGCGCCGCACGGGCAACACTAGGTTCTATAAGGATTGTACAGAATACTTTAGGGCACTGCGCAAAAAGGGAGAGACAGACTTTGCCTTTGAGGACGAGTACTACTTTACCATGCCTGCAATCTCAAGTATTGTATGAACAGTCAAACTGTACGCTTATTTTTCATTCATAACTGCAACGACGGATCTGTTATGTGT
>RKRU01000065.1 GCA_007571225.1 Nitrosopumilaceae archaeon
GACGATGACGGTACAGGTGCTATGACCGGCGACGAGGACAAACCGGACACGCAGCCTACAATGAAGCTCAATCTGGCAAGAACCAACGTGCCAGTCGACATTCCCCTGCACAAGGGGTACTATGACGGCCAGTATGTCTATTACATAATTACGGATACCAATGATTCGGTCCATGCCAACATTATTTCAGAGAACCAAGGATGGAGGGTTGAACTTGCACCATTCTTGGAAAATGCGCCCGATTCTGCACTCTCGACTGCATACATGTTTACCAACGGCGTGGCCGGCGACGGGACACACGGCTTCCAGAATGATGTTCTTACAAGTACTCCAGCACAATCTGATATATACAGCCCGCTTACGGCAAGCGTGCATGCAACATGGGCCGAGGATACCTCTCCGAGAATATTTGACTCTGAGGATGCAATATTGAGGGCTGCAGAGACTGGCGAAATAGAACTGATGGAGATACCTGTGGTGATAAACAGGCCACAGATCATATGGCCGGACGGCCAGATGTTGGTGCGGGATGATCCAACAGTAAGTGATGATATGCCGTATGGCGGGGGACAGATTCTTGAAATTAACACCGAGGAGATGTTTGTAACCTTTGTGGCCCACAGGGGCTGGGGTCCTGACGGACGTACGTCATACTATATAGTAACCGACGCTACTCCCAGCGGCCCTGCAGACATGATGGGGGTTGTCACGTCTGATGCCACCGCCAGCTTGATCCTGAGTCCTGCAGCAGTTGATCTCTACCAGTTCAAGAATGGTATAGTGGGTTCTGGTCCTCTTGGCTTCCAGCCTGGAATTGCAAGCGGCGCTCTTGGCGACGCAAACTATTCGCCCATGTGGAGGATATTTCTGATTGAGTGGGTGGATCCGGCAGATGCACAGCTGTTGGAGAACATGGGTGATATTTTGGCCTATGCAGATGCAGAGTTGATCACGATTAGCCTTGCACGGCCGATGAACAGCGATCATATTGTAAACTGTCCGTTCATTGATCCCTTTCAATAACCGTGTAGGTCCGCCCTACAACTGATCTGATTTACAAGCGTTAATCTTTTGTCTCTGTTTTTTTACAAGCGTTAATCTTTTGAATAATTCTACTTATTTATGATTGTACCAAACACTATCACATGAGCACATCTCTGAGCACATCTGGCATGTACATGTTGAACAACAAAGAGTATGATGAGGAAAAGACACAGCATGCGCTTGAAATGCTGTATGTTAATCGAAAGAATGAGTTTCGAGTGCTCTCCGAAGCGCTTTTGTCAGAAAAGGCAATAAAGTCAATACCCAATTGGAAGGGGTTTGTCCTCAACTTTAGTCTGGGTGTAGAGGACTCGTTTAGAACTTGGTCCGGCGAGCTGCCCATGTCGGTAAACTCGCCGCAAATGGCCCTGACCCAGTTGCGGCAGCTTGCCCGTGACAAGACCTCGATGAACCAGCTGGTCCACATGCTCAATCTGGCATACAATCTGTCCTTGGAGTTCAAGAAGATCTATCAGCGCCTGCAGTGATGATCTGTCTGGCAGGGTAAGATGGACCTGTTATCAGTTTATTCTAAACCGGCGGCCCGATATTGGGCCACCCTATTGTTTTTTCCGGCCCTAGCAGGCGTTGTCCGGCTTTTTTACAGCAAGAGGCTAAAGATTTTTTGTTCATAAATCTTGGTATGTGGCAAAGTTTATTGATCAGATTGTCCTGAATGTGTCAGTGACTAATACACACTGACACACCCTAACTGACACACCCTAACTGACACACCCTAACTGACACACCCTAACTGACACACCCTAACTGACACACCCTAACTGACGAGAGAAAGGATGTGGCAACAACAGAAAAGATACTGCTTGACTGCTGGCAGTACCCTAGTGTGTAACCAGTTAAGCCGGCTCAGTTGCTGCCTAGGTCCCACACGCCTAAATGTCGATTCCAGACACAAATTCAGCAAGTTGTTTACGCCGAACCTAAACTATTGCCCCTAGCGTGGTAGGCCTGCCGTGCTATTCTAGTATCTTGCCTGGATTCAGTATGCCTGCGGGATCAAAGAACCTTTTGATCTTCTCAAACTGTCTTATGTTCCTTGCACCATATTGGTTCTTTACATATTTTGTACGGGCCAGGCCGTCCCCGTGCTCCCCGGTTATGCTTCCGCCCATACCTATTACAGTTTCAAGATATTCTGCTGCAATCTCTGGCAGATCTTTCATTCTATCCTTTTTACAGATGAGTCTTACGTGTATGTTGCCATTTCCCACATGCCCGTATGTTATCGTGCGTGTCTTGTACTTGTAGTTGATCTTTGCAAGCACATCAAACAGTGCGGGCAGTCTGATAACCGGAATGGACGCATCCTCAATTATGTGGGGCACGCGTTCCTCTGTATCCTCGTTGGTGGCCGTAAGGCTGTAATGCAGTGATGCATCTCTGTGCCCCCACCACCTTGTTATCTCGTTCTCGCCTGTAATCCGTCGTAAGGATGTGGCACTGTGTGCCGCCCTCGATATGATGCGTTCCGGTTCTGATCCCAAACTGTCTCCAACTGCGCCGTTCTTGCAGCGGCCGGCGCCGGCAGAATCTAAAATACGGCTTGCCGACGTATTGCATGAATGCCTGCCACTAGAGTCTAGCCCGTCATACTCTACAAACAGAAGACAGTCCGTTTTAGCATCAAATCCCTCTTCCATATGTCCAAGTATGGTACTGTCTACAAACTCTACTGCTGCAGGCCCTGTGCGTATTATATCTAGGCAGTCTGATGCTACATCCGTCACGGATCCGTACTCTAGCACGTAAAGTATCCTGTCTTTGGGCCTGTCCACGGCCTTCATCCCTGCTGATATGAACACCCCGAGTGTACCCTCAGAACCGATCAGTGTCTTGTGTGTACTGTCCATGTCGACAACTGCATCAAGCCTATATCCTGATGAGTTTTTTGACACTGTGGGAAACCTTTCCCTTTCTATGCCACAGGCGATGTCAAGTATCTTCTCTCCCACATCGTGATCGTCTGGCAGTGATACAATTCTGCCGGTTCCGTCAATGAACGTGACACTCTGCACGCAGTCAATCATACTGCCATACTTGAGACTCTTGCTTCCGGCAGAATTGTTTGCAAGCATGCCGCCTACCGTACAGAACGGCCCCACAGATGGATTGGGTGCAAAGAGTAGTCCCGACGGTTTGAGTTTGTCGTCAAGCTTGCCCCTAGTCGTACCGGACATGGCAGCAATGTCATACCCTGAAAGTTCTACATGGTCAAACCGCTTCATGTCAAGTATGATGCCGCGGTTCAGCGCCCCGCCGACTAGGCCCGTCCCGCCGCCCCTTGCCGTTACTGGTGTGCCAAACTCCGCGGCAACCGTTATGACCGCTACAACATCGTCTGTATCCCTTGGAATTACTATGATGCCCGGCCTTATCCTGTACGAGCTGGCATCTACCGAATAATACTCCCTGAATGCCTGAGACGAGTCGACCTCTCCAGACACTGCAGATTCGAGCCTTCTTTGCAGGCGCGACATGCTGTACGTCATTACCCGCAGCCGGCTAGATGCTTATCCTGTAATAGTCCCACCGCTCGGGATCAAACTTTGTGACGGACTCTGCATTCTCCTTGGTAATTCTCGTACTTATGACATCGCGCAGCGCAAAGCTTGTCATGTACTTGTACTTTCTGGAGCTGGCCTGCATGATGAACATGTTTCGCAGCGCGCTTCCGCCGCCAAGTCCCCAGTATCCTATCCGAAGCCCTATGGGTTCCAGAAAGACTGTGTTTGAGCGCCCATAGTTCTCGTCTGTTATCTCCTCGCGCAGGTTGTACTTTTCGAGCGGCCCGCCCTTGGCATACCCGACGATCTTGCCGCCGCGGCTGTTGATGCGCAGCGTGGTAAGCAACATCTGCGGATCTCTGATCATGGATTCAAAAGCCTCCTCTCCAAACTGCAGCGGTGTCGGCAGTTCGAAGAATATCTCAGACAGCGCGTTTATCACCTCTGAGTCGTCCCTCGTACTTGCAGTCTCTATGGTAGGTATCAGTTTGAGGTTCTCATATGTATGGTCAGCCTGTATGCTGATCTCCTCTTGTCTTGCCTTCATAAACGAGAGTACCGTATCGTAAAAGTTCTTTCTCATATCCTTTGACAGTACGCTCAGCACGGCCTTGAGCAGTACGGCCTCCTCGTTGAGCAGCTCCTCAAAGTATACGACCGATCTTCTCATTATGAGTGTGGGGTTCCATGCCAGTGCGTGTGCGTTCATTTTGGCCATCTTTATCGCCTTTATAAAGTCGCCAAGAACGTACCCGCTTGTACGGTCAATTACTGAAAGATACCTGCCCATGTCCATTATGTGGTTCTGCAGTTCTGTATTCCCCCTAGTCCTGTCGGATCGCTCAAAGCATTCTTGTATCTGCTCCATGGCGTTCTCCTTGAGTGCTCCGGCCCAAGGGTAGGTGGTGCGGAGTATGAGTATCTTTATTATCTCGATGTCTATACCCGCGTCGTCTATCATCCTGTGAAGTTTCCTATCTGTCGATATGAACTTGAGTATACTCTCCTCGTGCGGCTTGTCTATAATCTTGAATGGATCAAAGTCGTGGAACAGCGCGGCGGCGTACAGGTACTTTGTATCCTCCTCGGTAAAGTGCACCACATCTTGGTGCATGGCAAGCAGGGAGATATACGTCACCTCCAGCTCGTGCGTGATGTTGTGGTATCCATAATAGTCAGTACCCAGTCCTTGACTCTCAAATAGGTCTATGGTATAGTTGAGCATCTCCGAGTAGCACTTGTCGGTAAGGTTCCTCTTGTCTATCATGTCGAGAATCGCCTTTTTTAGTTTGTATGTGCTTGCGGTTTGCTGCATCTTGATTGTGTCGTTAATATAGCTGCTTTTAAATTTCCCCATTTCTGGCGCACCATAATCATGCAGCTGCATTACGTGTAGAAGAACACAAGATCCGTCGTACCAAGAGTACAAATGGTGGTAGGTTTTCTCTGCATGCGAAAGGTTCAATAGAATATGCACTGTTGTGTATGTATTGCAAGACGATCACACGTTTCTTGAAGCCGTCATGGATCTTGTCGGCGCAAAAGATGCCGCATTTGAACTGGTTCTAAATGAAGATGTACACGAGGGACTACCCCTTTCAGGCGTGACTATAGGTCCCCCTCCAAAACAGAATTATGATCTACGTACCTCAAGACGCAGCAGCGACTACTTTGTCAAAAAACCACTCTGCCGCATGACCTGTATAGTAGACGAGTCCGTACTTTCGTCTCTTACATCCAAGATGTTGGGCCCGCAGACCGATTTTTCCACAGTACAGATAATGGAAAGAATTGATTCTGGAGCTGGGGGCCGGAGTACAGGAATTTTAATGCGCGCCAACATAGTCAACAGCGTGCAGATGCCGGGAGGCATCCTGCGTCTCGGCTTAGTGGTAATAGAAGTGCTTGATACTAACACCGGCAAAAGCTTGTCCCCTTCTGATGTGCGTGGCATGACAGCAAGACTCTAACTGAAACGTGGGGAAGGCCCAAATGTGCGATCAGCCTGCTGCATGCCCCTCTGCTACTCGAAGAATCCAATATGTTTTCCGCAGGCGGAATTACTGACCGTCGGCTGCCCTACGATATGCGTCGTACTTTCTTCTCAGCATGTCGTCTGAGAGTACCTTGTATGCCTTGTTGATGTCTGCCATCTTCTTGTCATAGTCAATCTCCACAGAACCGTCCCTGTCCGGCCCTGCGCGGTCCGGATGAACCGTCTTTGCAAGCTGTCTGAAGGCATCCTTTATCTCGGCATTCGTGGCATCCTCGGCGACTCCTAGAATCTCGTAATGATCTGGAAGGTTCTCACCCTGCACCGCGTCAAGAAAGTCTCTCGGGGCCCTTGAACTTTTTCTGGTGCCTATCTCCTCATAGTCGTCTCCCCACTCGGAGTGATACTTTTCATAGGTGCGCTCCTTCTTTGACGCATACTCCTCTGTATCATACGTCGTTTTTCTTCTCAAGATTATGTCTCTTGCCAGAAACAAGAGAACTCCCACCACTGCCACTCCGAACCCTGTAAATATGATTATTTTCTCCTCGTCAGTGACTGTCAACTCCATATCGAGTTCGTCGGTCTGTGCAAGAGCGGCATCGGAGGCCCATGGAATTCCCAAGTCCACCGTAGGCAGTCCAATCACGACAAGCAGGAGCATGACAAAAGACAGTTTTGGCGTTATGATATTTAGCAGCCGGCCCCGTATAGGTCCTTTTGGTTCCATGACTCACACCAGCCTAAAGTCTTCCTTTGTGGTGTTGAGGACGATGTGTGTTATGGTGTTGTCTATGCCGGTTATGGTGCCAAGCTCCTTTACAAAACTGCTGAGCTCGTGTCTTGCCTTGAACTTTGCTATGATGAGTATGTCAGTAGAGCCGGTAATGTCGTACACTGCGCATACGTTCTCATACTTTGAGATCTCCGACTCGATGTGTAGTATCTTGTCCTTCTTTACTACCACCTCTATGATTGATGTAAGCTCATATCCGACCTTTTCATAATCTATTATTGTAGAGTATCCCTTGATGATCTTTGCAGCCTCTAGGCGCTTTATTCTGTTGAGTACGGTGACCGTGGAGAGCCCCGTGGTTAGGGAGAGCTGGCGTGCGGAGAGCCTGCCGTTCATCATGAGGTTCTTCATTATGATCTCATCCTTCTCGTCGTATCTGCTTGAGTATGTCAGTTTGTGGCCTGTCTTGTCTGTATGGTCCAGTCTCTTGCTGCGCGCCACTGGTATCGTCAGGCATGAATTTATTTATAATTCTATCAAATTCTGCGGTATGATCGTACTTCTGAAGCTCTGTTTTTGACTATATGCACATGGTTGTGAGTTCTCTCCAAAATACGGGATCCGGCCAGTCTTAGATAATGCCTCTCAAAAATATGACAGGTCTTGGCCTGATCGTATTGTAGATTAGGGTATGACTTCACCTGTCCTTATATGGATCTGACAACCGTGTTATATGCACTTAAACACGACTGAAAAACCCATGTTGTACTACTAAAGAGGTTTTTTTCCAGTTATTTTTTTGTGCTAGGCAGGGCAGGTGAAGTCATACAGATTAGGATCCGATAAGCGCCATGGACGATACAGGTAATCTATGATAGAATGACTGGCGTTGAAATCATATTATCTTTGTGTACTTGATACCGTTGTGACTGTGATCAGACTAGATTGGGAGTAAATGACTGGATCCGTGCCTAGGTTTACTTGACGGCAAATCTAGATGCGGTTTACGCTTGTGCATTTGGATGTACCACAACTGTTTACGTCTGACGTAAACAGTTACGCGACAGACTGCCTGCAAACCAAGAGACACACAAAAACTGTCCTGCACAACAACCTAAAACCAGAGAGTACATGCCATTAAGCCTGCAATATGGTTTCCAAACTCCATCCATATCATACCCTGACACCTTCACCCCATCAAATTCTCAGAAGAATTAGGCTATCATACGTTTTTGATTGTATGTATATAATTCCCGCTAAAGGACTGGCGTCATCCGGTTTTTAATACTAGGTCATCCCATATGGTATTATGGCCGAACCGGAGGAGCTGATTGCAATGGGCAGGTCTTGCATGGAGAAAGGGAGGTTTGACGAAGCCCTTGACCTGTTTGAGAGAGCGCTTGCTCTAGATCCACTGGATCCAGACCTGTGGAATATGGCCGGGACGGCGCTCAGAAGTATCGGCAGGTATGAGGAGTCCGTATTGTATTTTCAAAAGGCTCTGACAATAGACCCGCGCGACCGT
>RKRU01000100.1 GCA_007571225.1 Nitrosopumilaceae archaeon
CCGGAACGGTCACGATCTGTTGAACCTCTCAAAGAACGGCAGCGTCATTACGTTTCAGATAAAAAAGGTGAGGTGACCGGATGGCTTCAACTGCCGTGGCTGCCGGGTGTTTCGATCTTCCTGTACGGGTCGGTGATACGCCACTGGTGAGGTTGGAGTCGCTGTCACATGATGATGATAATGATAATAAAGATGGTAACCGAGACTTTTATGCAAAGCTGGAGGGACACAACCCGTTTGGCTCAATCAAGGACAGGGCCGCATTTTGGATGATAAAGGACGGCGAGGAGCGCGGCATGCTTACACGGGCAAGAGCATCATAATCGAGCCCACCTCGGGAAATACCGGCATAGCGCTGGCGGGTATGGCCAAAATACTTGGATATGCAGTGGAGATAGTAATTCCAGAAGAGGCAAGCGAGGAGACAAAACAGATCATACGGAACCTAGGAGCCCAGGTATACGAGACAAGCGACGACCTCTGCCCAAAGGTGGGTGTAGGAACCGATCAAAGCATCGCACTTGCAACATCTATCGCATCGTCTAGGCCGCACATCTACTACTCGCCCAATCAGTATGCCAACGAGGCAAACTTTATGGGCCACTACAAAGGAACGGGTCCAGAGATATGGGCCCAGACGGCAGGCAAGGTGACCCATCTCTTTACGGGAGTGGGAACCGGCGGCGCCATAACCGGAATAGGCACGTATCTCAAGGAGCGCAATCCCGATGTCAAGATAATAGGCTGCCAACCCCAGCAGGACCACCTTATACAGGGGTGGCGTAACTTTGAAGAGTCGGCAAAACCGGATCTGTTCCTGAAGCGCGAGGAGGTGGTAGATGACTGGGTGCATGTGGACAACGAGGAGGCCTTCTCCCGTGTGGGGGAGATACTTGCAAACGACAGACTTTTGGTCAGCCCGTCATCGGCTACAGTCTATGCATGCATGGACAAATACAACGTTCTGGAGGGTGCATGTGTGGTGGGGATATTTGCAGACGATGGCAGAAAGTTTAGGAGCGTCTACTCTGATCTGGGTGTGATGAGCAATGACGAGTTTGACTCTGCCTTGGAGGGAGCCATGCACGTATCCGTACCGGATTACGAATAAGAGTACGTTGGTTCAATCGTTTGTATTCTCATAGTAGTTGTCGCTCCTGTCATTTTGGGGTGCGGCATGGTATGATTTTACAAGGCCTTACCCGAATCCATCAAGCTTGTTATATGTACTCAAGCACAACTGAAAAACCCATATTGCATTACTAAAGAGGTCTTTTTTCCAGCTATTTTTTTGTGCCAAGCAGGGCAGAAGTAACTATTTACGTCCCACGCCGAAATGATCGACTCTAGGCACAAATTTGGCAAATTGTTTATGCAAGACGTAAACAGTTACGGGCAGAAAGTCATACGTGGTAATTGTACATTTTCTAGGCGTAATGTACCAAGAAACATACAAAAATCAATGAGAAGCATTATGGTACAAAATGGATGTCGTAGTAAAACCGACAGGCAGTGCACCAGCATGGACTCCAGTCGTGTTTGGGCGGTGTACGTGACTGGGATTGCCAGATCCGTATGAGAATAAGTCATACCGTGACAAAAGTTGTATCTGTTTACGTCCAACGTAAGCAATTTGCCAAATTTGTGCCTAAAATTGGTCATTTGGGACGTAAACGGTTACCAAGAGTTAATGTTAAATGATAGTTGACACGGCGTGGCAACATGGATGATTTGGAATTCAAGTTCGAGGTCGAAATTATTCAGAGCGAGGAGCGAAAGAGGATTGACAAGGAAGTGAAGAAGCATCTTGCAGCAGCCGGGCTTGTAGACCCTAGCGGCAAGCTGAAGATCAAGGGTGTGAGTCCGAAGATGCTCAAGAGGATGAAGCAGGAACACGTCGAGTGCCCTGTCATGGATCGAAACGTGCAGTTTCTTCAATGCTTTGTATGCGCGAACTTTCAGAGCCGAGTGAACGGCCGTGTCTTGTGCAAGGGAGACCCGCTCTAGCAGAGGCCGTACCTCTGCAGAATACAAGGGGTAATTAATTGGGATGCCAGACTGGTGGTGGTAGTTATAGTTGAGCAAGAGAGCGGAGATCGGTATTACGGCACCAAAGAAGGAGAGCTTCAGCGAGTGGTATGTCCAAGTGGTACAAAAGGCCGAACTGGCAGACTACGCCCCGGTAAAGGGACTTATAGTGCTCAGGCCTGATGGATATGCCATATGGGAATCACTACAAAATACATTTAACAGGAGGTTTGCAGGCGAGGGGGTCAGAAACGGATTCCTGCCCGTACTGATTCCAGAGTCGTTGCTCAAGAAGGAAGGGGAACACTTTGAGGGGTTCAATCCCGAGGTGTTCTGGGTTACACACTCTGGCAACAACGAGATTGGGGAGAAGCTTGCTCTAAGGCCGACATCAGAGACGCTTGCATATACGATGTACTCTAAATGGATACAGAGCTGGAGGGACCTGCCGCTGAAGATCAACTTTTGGAATACGGCGCTGCGATCTGAGATAAAGGCGACAAAACCGTTTCTACGGACATCAGAGTTTCTATGGCAGGAGGGCCACACCGTCCACGCAACCCAAGAAGAGGCCGAAAGGCAGGTCAGCACGATGCTTCGCATATACAAGGAGACAGTAGAGGAAGAACTTGCAATTCCAGTCATATCCGGTACTAAGAGTGAGCGTGAAAAGTTTGTAGGGGCCGACTATACCACCGCCATCGAGTCCATAATGCCAGATGGTAGGGCGCTGCAGATGGGCACGTCGCACTTTCTTGCCCGGCATTTTTCAGAGCCGTTTGATGTAAAGTTTGCCGACCGGGACAACGTGGAACACTTTGCATGGCAGACATCCTGGGGGGTCTCGTGGAGGCTGATAGGGGCCATGATAATGGTGCACGGCGACGACAGGGGCATGATAATGCCTCCCCGGGTCGCGCCCGTACAGGCAGTTATAGTGCCCATATACAGAAACGCCGCACAGAAGGAGTCTGTAATGCAAGCGGCTACATCTGTAAGGGATACTTTGGATGCTGCAAGAGTCCGCATGCACATAGATGACAGGGATGGCGTCACACCAGGATACAAGTTCAATGATTGGGAGATGAAGGGGGTCCCACTCAGAATAGAGATAGGCCCCAGAGATGTGGAAGCAGGCAGCGTCATAGTGGTGAGTCGGCATGACGGCCAAAAAGATGCTATGGGTATTGACAGTGTGCGGGCCAAGATACCAGTATTACTTGAGGAGATCCAGCAGTCTATGCTGACTAGGGCGACTGCTAGGGCAGAAGAGCTGACCTTTGCCGCCTCTGACTATGACGAGTTTAAAGAGCTGTCTGGGCGTGGGTTTGTACGCGCACGGTGGTGCGGAGGAGCAAAATGCGAGGAGAAGATAAAAGAGGAGACAGGAGTAGAGATCAGGGTTATTCCGTTTAACCGTACTGCTGATGACATGCGGGGAGAAGAAGAAGAAAGCAGCAGAAGCGACTACAACAGCAATCACGACAGTAACCACAACAGCAACAACTATGGCAACCCCGGTAGCCACAACAACTGCAACCTTGACATCATCCCCGACTCGTGCGTATACTGCCAAAAAGAAGGTATATCAACGCCGATCTTTGCAAGAGGATATTGACCACTCAAGATCTGGCAGCCGATAATATAGGCACGACGCAGGAAAGGGCAAGGATACTCTCACTGTTTCGTGATACAAGGGCCAGGACGCTTGATCTTGTAAGCACACTAAAGGAAGACGACTTTGTCGTACAGACTGCATTCTTTACCAGCCCAATCAAGTGGCATGTGGGGCACGTCAGCTGGATATACGAGGCCGTAATGGGAAAGATTGATTCACAGTATGGGTTTGCCACAGACGAGATATCCGCATACCTGAACTCATACTATCAGCAGTTTGGTACCCCGCACGACAAGGGGCGCCGCGGGGCAGTCTCGCGGCCCACTACAAGGGAACTACTTGCATACTTTGATGCCGTAAGCGCAAAGGTCGAGAACTTTGTTGCCACCCATGAACTGGATACTACAGTTCTGGATTCTGATTCTTCTAGTGGGGATGCGGGCGCGCGGCCTGCCAGATACCTACTGGAGATGGGAATACACCATGAATGTCAGCACCAAGAGCTCATGGTGTACGACCTGCAACACCTGCTTGCAGATCGCTATACTCCCGCATCGCCCCGTACTGCATCTGGCGCCACGGGGGCACGCGCAGCAAGCGATACTTTTGGTGGAATGGTCCGTATAGAAGGCAGGAGACTGTACGACATTGGGTATAACGGACGCGGCTACTGTTATGATGTCGAGCTTCCCGAGCACAAGGTGTACCTAGAGCCCTACATGATTGGAGTATACCCGGTCACAAACGGGGAGTTTCTAAAGTTTATCGAGGCCGGAGGATACAAGACGTACCGGTACTGGCTCTCTGACGGGTGGGAGAAGGTAAGATCCGAGGGCTGGGAGGCTCCCATGTACTGGACTAGAGATGGGGATGACAACAACGAGGATAACTGGTATGTGCGCAACTTTTCTGGATATGCCCGTATAAACGAGTCAGAACCAGTCTCTCACGTCAGCTACTATGAAGCTGACGCATACTGTAGATGGGCAGGCAGCAGGCTTCCAACTGAAGCTGAATGGGAGATTGCCGCCTGTTGGGATGGCGCCAGACAAAAAAAGACCATATATCCGTGGGGCGACTCGCCACCTGCGCCAGACAGATGCAACCTTATGGAGTCAAACTTGTGGGGCTGCTCGGAGATAGGCTCGTATCCTGATGGTGTCAGCGCCTCTGGGTGCCAGCAGATGATGGGCGATGTCTGGGAGTGGACATCCTCTGAGTTTGTCGGATATCCCGGATTTCAATCTGGCTTTGATGAGTACAACGACAAGTGGTTTGCAAATCAGAAGGTGCTTCGGGGTGGGTCTTTTGGCACGCCTGCAGTCTCCATCCGTGGAAGCTACCGCAACTTCTTCCGGCTCGACGAGAGGTGGATGATATCCGGGTTCCGGTGCGCCCGGGATGATGATAATACCTGAGGTCAGCTGACGGTCACAAGCACGAGCATAAAGTGGCCCGACTCGTCAGTCCACATGCGCCTGTACTCAAATCCTACTGATTCGAGCATCCTGCGTACCTCAGACGGGCGGTACTTGTACGAGTTTTCCGTATGTATGCGCTCCCCCCTGTGCAGCTTTAGTACAAGGCCAGACTTTGATATTGTGACGGACTGGTCACAGAGCGACTCTAGGTACATCTCTATGCGCTCCACATCGTGGTTGTATACTGCCCTGTGGGCAAAGTTTTCAGTATCAAAGTCGGCGTCAAGCTCGGAGTTTATGCGCGACAGCACGTTCAGGTTGAATCGCGCCGTGGCTCCGACTGAGTCGTTGTATGCTAATTCTAACATGCTGGCACTCTTTACGGCATCTAGACCGATCAGAAACAGATCTCCCGGATTCATCGACGAGCGTATCTTCTGCAGGAATTTTTTGCCGTTCTCGGGGGCTAGATTGCCATAACTTGACCCTAGAAACATGATCAGGCTGGTCTGTCTGTCATCGTACGTTCTTAGAAATTCGAGGCCCCCCTCGTACGTGTCGATTATGCCTGTAATCTTCAGGTTCTCATAGTCTGCAAGTAGGCGCTCTGAACTCTCCGTAATTATATCCGATATGTCTATGGGAAAGTACTCTACCTTATCTTGTACTCCAAAGAGCACCTGCAGTACGAGTCTTGTCTTTACAGAAGAGCCGCTTCCAAGTTCGACCAGCCTTATGCCCTGGGTGCACGACTCTTCCTTCCTGTCGCGGCCGTGTCCTGCATTGCTCTTCAGGTGCTCTGTCAGTATACCTGCAAGCTCCCCGTCTAAACCTTCTAGTATTTCAGTCTCGGTCTTTGTCAGATAGTATTCGGGAATGGAGCATATCTCCTCGAAGAGCTCCGAGCCTGCCGGATCGTAGAAGAACTTTGGGTTGATGTACTTTGACTTGCGGTCTAGGCCCTCTACTATCTCCTCTGCAAACGTCCTTTCTATCTCCGATGAATGCGGCTTAAAGTACCGCAGCCGGGAGTCGACTGTGAATGTCTTGTAGCGTGAATTAAAGGTCACACCGGAATTTGACAACTATCTACGTCGTATGTGACCTGCATAAATTCCTTCAGCACGCGGGCCGGCCAGGCTAGTCTCTAGTCTCGCGCCTCTCTCTGATCTCGGCCATCAGTGTCCTGAGGTGTGCCTTGTTTCTTACGGTATTGCCACCTATCTTCTTGTAGAGTATCCAGAATTCAGGATTGGTTATCTCCTCTCTGATCTTTGCTATCTTGAGCAGTCTTCGCAGCGCCCTGACCTTTGCTACGTATACCTCCTTCTTGCCAACTCTTGCTCCTTTTCTGCCGCGCTTTGAGCCCTGCGTGGTTCCGCGCTTGTTTCGTTGCTGCCTCTTCTTTTGTGCACGTCCCCTAGACGTTCCAGTAAAGGGCTTTACCGTTATTGTATTTGCGGTAACCAAACTGCGTATCTCGTTGCGCGTAATTGCGTTTGCAACATCCTCTAGATGATCTTCGGATAGGCGTATCCTGTGCACACCGACGCCTATCACCCTGGCTGCAAGCCTCTTTTTGGATTTAAGATTCGTTACCATCTGCCTTTACCCTTGCGTTGAATATCTTGAACTTGGAGGCCACTGCCCTTGCGACTATCTCGCGCCGCTTGCGTTTGCCTACACTGTGTCCGATGCGTATGCCGTCCTTTTTAGGATCCAGTCCCTCCAGCCCTGCTACATTGTGCACCAAGTTGTCCGTGTATCCAGACGGGTGCAGGTGTCTTGCCACCTTTGGACTGCCATACCCGACCTTTACTATTCCGGGTCTGCCACGGCTCTTCTGCTTGCGCTGGTGGTTGTCCACGCCCTTTGGCTTTCTCCAGTTGGTCTGCAGGCGCACGTACCTCCAGCTCTCGGGCCGGACAAAGTCCGGCTTGTTCTTTTTTACTGTACTGCGCTTTTGCAGAATCTCCTTGTTGATTGGCATATCGCAGTTCCGGGATTTTTAAATAAATACGTTGCCTAGGCGTTGTCGTTACAGGTTACCCTCCACCCACCCACTCCCCCACTCACGTACTGTTTAGGTTAGGCGTAAATAATGTGCAGAATTTGTGTTCAGGATCAGTAATTCAGACATGTGGGGCTTGGACGGCCTCTGGGTGCTTGTACGGAGGTGTAACCTGTAATGCCAGCATATTTGTTAAGTTTATTACCATTGAACATGTATACAAGTATGTTGAGAGCTGTACGTATGATTGTTAGTGGCCAGGTTCAAGATGTCGGGTTTCGACTCGCTGCCAAGAAAATTGCATCTTACAACAATATTGTGGGATATGTAAAGAATCTAGAGGACTATACGGTGGAAATCCTGTGTGAGGGTGAGGACAACAATATTGATCGGTTTATCGAGGAGATAAAAAAATTAGAAGAACCCATAATTGTCAATGATATCGATATTCAGGACATCAAACCCGCTGGAAGCTTCAAGGCATTTAAAATTGCGTTGGGCAACTTGGAAGAAGAAATGGTTAAAGGTTTCGGTACTGGGGCCATGTATATGCGTCTCCTATTGAATGGCCAGAATAAACTGCTAGAGGAGATGTGCAAGGCGCGAGAGGAGGCGCGAGAGGAACGCAAGGAGGCGCTAGAGGAACATAAGAAGTCAACAGCTGCAATCCATGCTCTGTCTGAAAGCATGCATAACATGATTGATTCCAGATTTGAAAGG
>RKRU01000030.1 GCA_007571225.1 Nitrosopumilaceae archaeon
CACCGAAGAAACCATGACTGAGACGATGCCAGAAGAAACAACTGAAGAGGCACCAGAAGAAACCACCGAAGAAACCATGACTGAGACGATGCCAGAAGAAACAACTGAAGCCCCAGCCACAACAGGACCGCAAACACACATAGTAGACATGCCTGAAGGGACATCAGTTCCAGGCTGTGAGGTTGACGATGCTTGTTACATTCCAGCAAGTATAACAATCAACGTTGGCGACACAGTATCGTGGACAAATTCTGACGCTGCTGCACATACTGTAACCAGCGGAACACTGACAACAGGGCCGACTGGAATGTTTGATAGCAGTCTGGTTGGGCCGAACGTAGCTTTCAAACATACCTTTGTGGAGGCTGGCACCTTTGATTACTTTTGCATGGTCCATCCATGGATGATAGGTACCATAACTGTGAATTAACTACCTTTTTTCTTATTATTTTACAAACTATCTATTTTTAGTAACTGTTTACGTCCCCCCGCCTGAATGATTGATTCCAAGCATAAATTTGACAAATTGTTTACGCTGGACTTAAAGTTACTATTTTTAGGCTCTGTCCAACTCAAATGTAACCATTTGGATTTGGCGATGTAACCGTTTACGTTCCCCTCCACCATGAATGACCGATTCTAGACACAAATTTGACAAATTGTTTACGTTGGACGTAAACAGTTACTGCTGACCTGCCGGCGCGCTTGTTGCAACATGCCACAGGCGCCCCGCGTTGTGGCAGTGAATGTTGTGGTCCGTACGTTTGTGGATTGGACTGTGGATGGAGGTGGTGGACATCATACGGGTTTTGGCGCATACGTGACACCCCCATGCGCGACATGCCGTCTGGGAACGGATTACGCGCGGTTCTGGTCATGTCTGTTTTATGCGATTCTTTCGTATGGTCCTGTTGTACGCCACCCCGAACCTGTGGGCCTCGTCACGCGCGTGTTGCAGTATCTTCAGCGACTTTTCCCTTCTGGGCACCACAAGTGGCTCGTCGTATCCGGGAAGGTAGATCTCCTCGTTTCTCTTTGCCAGTGCGATACACTGCAGATCATAAATCCCTAGGCCGTGCAGAGATTCGAGGGCCGCCTCAAGCTGTCCCTTGCCCCCGTCAATTAAGACAAGATCGGGCAGCCTTGTCGCCCCGCTTGACCCTGCGGTGTCACTCACTCTGTCTTGGCTACCCTCCTGGCCACCGTCTTGGCCACCGTCTTGGCCACCGTCTTGGCCACCGTCTTGGCCACCCTTACTGTCATGGCCACCTTTACTGTCAATCTCGTCAAGTATCCTCCTGTACCGTCTATGTACGACCTCACGTATCATGGCATAGTCGTCGCGTCCTGTGACCGTTTTTATTCTGAACCTCCGGTATCCAGACTTGTTGGGACTGCCGCCCACGAACCTAGACATGGCTCCCACAGCATAGTCGTCACCATGGTTTGAGATGTCAAAGCACTCTATTATGTCTGGCAGCACCGGAATCTCAAGTATGCGCTGCAGCTCTACAAGTCCGGGCTCGGCGCGCTTCTCGTGTATCAGCCTGATGTTCCTCATAATCAAGTCGATCATCTCTCTGCGCTTCCCGCGGGTGGGAACCACAATCTGCACATTGAATCCAGCGCGCTCCGACAGCAGCGACTCTAGCAGCCTGCAGTTATCGGGCAGTTCGCTTGATAGTATGACCTTGGGGATTCTATGGGTGGTGTAGTACTGGTGCAGGAATCCCGAAAACGAGTTGTCTGCCACCATGTCAAAGAAGAACTTGTCGCTGTCCCTTATCACACCGTGTATCATGCGAAACGTCATGACTGCCGCAGTGTGATTCTCCACTCCGATCCCAAAGTACTCCTCGTCTGAGCTCCTCACGCGCTCCATCTTCTGGCCTGACTGCAGTCCCTCAAGCCTGGCAAGCGTGTCGCGCATCTCGATTGCCCGCTCAAACTGCCGCGCGCCGGCCGCTTGCTGCATCTCGTCTGCAAGCTTCTCTGCAAATATCTTCAGCTGGTCCCTTCCAGCAAGGACATCCTCTAGTGCGGCCACCCGCTGTGGATATTTTTTTTTGGCTTCTGCAAACTCGCACGGCCCCTCGCAGTTTCCTAGGTGATACTCCAAGCAGACCTTCTTTGGCAGGGTCTTACATATGCGAATCTGGAACGCCTTGCGTAGCGCCCCGATCGTAAGCAGCTTGGAGCTGCCCTGTACAAAGGGACCGAACGTCTTGCCCTTGCCTACAAACCTGCCGTCACGCGTTCTGCGCGCCACAAGCAGGCGCGGATACTCCTCGTCGGATATACGCAGGTACGTATAGCGCTGTTGGTCCTTGAGCTCTATGTTGTAGCGCGGCCTGTACTGCTTTATCATATTCGACTCTAGCAGGAATGCCTCGCCCTCCGTATCCGTAATGACAAACTCGACATCGGCCACCTGGGATACCAGCTTTTTGGTCTTGTAGTTCTCCTGCGTTCCGGTAAAGTATGAACGGACCCTGTTTCTAAGATTCTTGGCTTTGCCGATGTATATGATGGTGCCGCCGGGGTCCCGCATCATATAGACGCCGGGCTCAGATGGTATCTGGATCGCCGATATGTCAAACACGATTCTGTTCGGGGAAGAAACGCTTTAGGTGTTTTCCAGTGTAGCTTCCCGGGGCGCCTGCCACCGACTCGGGCGTCCCCGTACATACTACCTTGCCTCCCTCATCTCCCCCCTCAGGACCAAGATCTATTATCCAGTCTGAATTTCTTATCACGTCCATGTTGTGCTCGATTATCAGAACCGTGTTTCCCTTGTTTACGAGCTTGTTGAGCACGTCGAGCAGCTTTTGTACGTCGGCAAAGTGCAGGCCCGTCGTGGGCTCGTCAAGTATGTACAAGGTCCTGCTTGTACCAGGTCTTGAGAGTTCTGATGCAAGCTTTATTCGCTGCGCCTCGCCGCCTGACAGCGTGGTGGATGCCTGGCCTAGTTTTATGTAGTCGAGGCCCACATCGTGCATGGTGGACAGCTTTACCACTATCTCCGGTATATTCGAGAAGAACTCGAGGGCCTCCTGTATGGTCATGTCAAGTATCTCCGATATGTTCTTTCTCTTGTATTCTATGGTCAGCGTCTCGGAGTTGTAGCGCCTGCCGAGGCACTCGTCACACATTATGTACACGTCGGAGAGGAACTGCATCTCTATCTGTTTTACACCTGCGCCCTCACAAGCAAAGCACCTTCCGTCTTTTACGTTAAATGAGAACTGGCCCGGAAGGTATCCTCTTGCTCTAGATGCCGGGGTCCTTGCAAAGAGATCTCTGATGGGGGTGAAGGCTCCTATGTATGTGGCGGGATTTGAACGGGGTGTCCTTCCAATGGGGGACTGGTCGATTGCAATTACTTTGTCTATGTTTGCAACCCCGAAGATCTTCTCGAACTTTCCGGGTTTTTTAGTGGAGTAGTTAAAGTGCTTCAGCAGCGCCTTGAGCAGTATCTCGGTTACTAGGGTGGACTTGCCCGATCCCGACACGCCGGTCACACATACCATGAGCCCGAGGGGTATCTTGACCTCTATGTCCTTGAGGTTGTTGTGGGATGCCCCGCTGACTGCCAGCCAGCCGGATCGGCGGCGCTTGACTGCGCCCATCTTGACACTCTTGGCATGTCCTAGGTACGCGCCGGTCTGAGAGTCGCTGCTTCTTGTAATGTCGTCTACGGTTCCCTCAAACGTGACGTACCCGCCGTGCACCCCCGCGCCGGGGCCCATGTCCACTATCCAGTCCGCATTGCGGATCACCTCCTCGTCGTGCTCTACAATTATGACCGTATTTCCGATGTCGCGCAGTCTTGTAAGCGTGCTGATGAGGCGCTCGTTGTCGCGCTGGTGGAGTCCTATTGTGGGCTCGTCAAGTACATATAGCACGCCGGTCAGGTTGGAGCCTATCTGGGTGGCCAGCCTGATCCTCTGCGATTCGCCGCCGGACAGAGTCGAGCTTCTGCGGTCAAGTGTGAGGTAGTTGAGTCCGACGTTTAAGAGGAACTCCAATCTTGTGGTTATCTCCTTTAGTATGTCGTGTGCAACATGGGCCTCCATCTCAGTCAGTTTTATGGAGGAGAAGAAGACATAACAGTCCTCGATCGACATTCTGCACAGATCCATTATGCTCTTTCCGCCTACCGTTACGGCAAGCGGCTCGGGCCTCATCTTGTTCCCACCGCATACGGCGCACGGTATGTCGTTCATGAACTTGCGCAGCCAGTCGCGCATAGAGTCTGATGTGGTGTGTTCAAGGGTATAGACCAAGTCGTTCATTATGCCGCAGAACGTATCTGGATCATTCATCTTGCTCATAGATGTGTGTCCCAGTCCAGTATCGGGGACACCCCACAGCAGCAACTTCATCGTTTTGTCACCAAGATCCTCAAGTGGTTTGGCCATGTTGATTTCGTAATATTCGCCAACATCGTAGAGCTGGTGTAGCTTCCGTCCAAGTCCCTTCTTCTTCCACGGGGCGACTGGATTATCGTATATGCACATGGACTTATCTGGTATGACCAGACTCTCGTCGAACTGCAAGTCGACGCCGAGACCGTGGCATTTTTTGCACATGCCAAACGGTGAGTTAAACGAAAAGTTGCGCGGCTCCAGCTCGCCTACGGATATACCACAGTGTGGGCATGCGTTCTTCTGCGAGAATATGGCATCTGTCTGGTCCTTCTTATTCTTCCTTGAACGTCCTGTCTTCTGCCCAGCAGGTGATATGATTACCGTGCCCTGCGACGCCTTGATTGACGACTGGATCGACTCAAACAGTCTGGAGCGCTCCTGCGCTGTGGGGGTTACTCTGTCCACTACAATCTCGATGTCGTGCCACTTGTTCTTGTCGAGATTGGTTTTGCGGCTGGACGGCATGACCTCCCCATCCACGCGGATGCGCGAGAACCCGTCACGGTTTATCTGTTCTATGGTCTTTTCATGGGTGCCCCTCTTTCGTTGTACCATGGGGGCAAGCACAAGTACATCTTTGCCGTCGTACTCTTTTAGGACAGAGTCGCATATGGCGTCAAGCGATTGGGTGGATATCTCCCTGCCGCATCCAGTGCAGTGCGGGATTCCTATGCGTGCAAAGAGGAGCCTCATATAGTCGAAGACCTCGGTGGTCGTACCAACTGTGGAGCGTGGGTTCTTTGCTGTGGTCTTCTGCTGAATGGATATGGCAGGCGACAGTCCCTCTATGGAGTCAAGATCGGGCTTGTCCATCATCTCCAAGAACTGTCTGGCGTACGCCGAGAGGGACTCGACGTATCTGCGCTGTCCCTCGGCATATATGGTATCAAACGCCAAGGATGACTTGCCCGAACCGGACAGCCCGCTTATGACTGTAAGGCTGTTCTTTGGGATGTCAAGGTTTATGTTCTTGAGGTTGTGCTGCCTTGCCCCTTTTATTTTGAGCAATCCTTCGTCTCCCATCTCTAGATTCGAGCTCCGACATCAGCTTTTTTATTGTATCCCTACACTTGATCGCGCTCTCAAAGTCCAAGGCGTGCGAGTACTCCTCCATCTTGGATTCTAACTCGGCCAACTCTGTGTGTATGTCGTGCGTGGACTTTGTACTGGAGATGTCAGTAGACCCTGACGGGTCTTCTGGTATGGCCTTTGTTATGGTGCGCGGCGTTATGCCGTGCTCTGCGTTGTATGTAGTCTGCTTGTTGCGGCGGCGCTCAGTCTCCCTCATGGCAGTCTTCATGGATTCAGTTGTCTTGTCAGCATACATTATGACTGCCCCGTTCTCGTTTCTTGCCGCACGTCCAAATGTCTGGATCAGACTCGTAGCGTTGCGCAAGAATCCCTCCTTGTCTGCATCAAGAATGGCCACCAAGGAGACTTCTGGTATGTCGAGGCCCTCCCTGAGCAGGTTGATCCCGACTAGCACATCAAACTCGCCTAAGCGCAGCTGGCGTATGATCTCAGTCCTCTGCAATCCGTCTATCTCAGAGTGCAGGTAGCGGACCCTGATGCCGCGCACCGAAAGGTACTCTGCAAGATCCTCTGCCATACGCTTTGTCAGTGTAGTTACAAAGACACGCTCGTTCCTGGCCGCCCGCACCCCAATCTCGCGTACGAGGTCGTCCATCTGGCCCACTGTGGGACGGATCGTCACTTGTGGGTCTAGCAGTCCTGTGGGCCGCAGCAGCTGCTCGACTATTGCCGCAGATGTGCTCCTCTCGTATGCCGAGGGGGTGGCCGAGACGAAGATTGTCGGATGTCTAGTGTACTCTTCGAACTCTTCGAACTTTAGCGGCCGATTGTCGTATGCGCTAGGGAGTCTGAATCCGTGCTCGACTAGCTCCCTCTTTCTTGAGTGATCCCCCTTGTACATGCCGTGCAGCTGCGGAAGCGTAACGTGCGACTCGTCTATTACAAGTATATAGTCGTCACCAAAAAAATCCATCAGGCAGAAGGCCTTCTCCCCGGGCCTTCTCCCATCAAAGTGTCTCGAGTAGTTCTCTATTCCAGAACAGTAGCCGAGCTCCTCGATCATCTCGACGTCATATGTGGTGCGCGTCTCAAGGCGCTGCCGCTCCAACTCGCGCAGCTCAGGTAGGCGGGTGGAGAGCTCGTCGCGTATGGAGCGTATAGCCCTTGTCCTTACATCGTCGGTTATAAGATAGTGCTTTGCTGGAAAGATGCGCATCTCGTCCAGCTCGTACCTTTCATCCCGGGACACCCTGTCGAGTATGGATATGCGCTCCACTTCGTCGCCAAAGAGCGATATGCGCACCAGTTCTTCAGAGTATGCAGGCGTTATCTCTATGGTGTCCCCCCTGACGCGAAAGTTTCCGGGGGCCACCTCTATGTCGTTGCGCTCGTACCTAGCATCCACCAGTCTCTGTATGAGCGCGGTTCTGCCGTATCTGTCTCCGACACGGACTTGGAGGGCGACATCCTCCCAGTCCTTGGGGTTTCCAAGCGAGTATATGCAGGAGACGGTGGCAACTATAATGGTAGGCTCGCCTGAGAGCAGCATTGCAGTGGACTCTAGTCGCATCTTCTCTATCTTTTCATTTATCTGTGTATCCTTCTCAATGTACGTGTCAGTCTGCGGAATATAGCTCTCCGGCTGATAATAATCATAGTATGAGACAAAGTAGCCTACATTGTTGTTTGGAAAGAACTGCCTCAACTCCGAGTACAGCTGGGCGGCAAGCGTCTTGTTGTGCGAGATTACAAGGGCGTTCTTGCCGCTTCTGGCTATGACATTTGCAACCGAGAAGGTCTTACCACTTCCCGTGACTCCGAGCAGCGTCTGCCTAGACCCTTCTAGTACGCCCCTGATGAGCGTGTCGATTGCCTGTGGTTGGTCGCCTGTAGGGACAAACTCGGAGACTAACTCGAATTTTTTTTTGTGGTGGCCGTCCATGGGTGGTGTTGTACTGGGTTCAATATAGACAGTGTAGTCTGGGTTAGGTGGGGCGTGGTGAGGTGAGGTGCGGTGGAAAAGAGCAATGCGCGGCAACCAGTCAGGCCAATCCGGCAAATGTTTGAACTGGACAACCGTTTGAGTCCAGCGTAAACAATCTGCCAAATTTGTACCTGAGATTAACATTTCGCTATTGAAGAACAGCAATTGCTCACGTGACTTGGCAGTCATTTCTGTCTTGGCCGGTTACCTGATTCACTAGAGCACATGCCTTCTTGGTCTGCTGTAGGCCGCTAGTTGGAGCGCGCCCTTCCTGCTGCGCACCGAACTCCTCGCACTCAAGTGCCTGCCGCG
Organism: Nitrosopumilaceae archaeon; assembly: GCA_007571225.1. Classification (GTDB taxonomy): domain Archaea; phylum Thermoproteota; class Nitrososphaeria; order Nitrososphaerales; family Nitrosopumilaceae; genus Nitrosopumilus. Next base: position 7,759 of record RKRU01000030.1, read on the forward strand.
TCTGCTGCAGCCGCCCGTTGGAG
>RKRU01000071.1 GCA_007571225.1 Nitrosopumilaceae archaeon
GAATTACTACGTGCAAGAAGCGGGTACAAGAAATCCCGTTGGTAGGATCTCAAGTGGATCTGGGCGGTTAGGCATATTATGCCATTGGCCTATAACCGATTTATCTTAAAGTCACGCTTTGGCTGTTGTAGAGAATAAAGGATCTGTTTTAGCTGCTCGTCTGTGAGTCGTGACTGGATCCTTCCCTGGGTGGCCATGCCGATCAGTTGCTGTTCTAGCAGGTTTGCAAGATCCGGCTTGACCATCCTTATGTTATTAAGACGCATCCGGGCCTCGGGTAGCAGTATCTGTCTGAGCAATTGTTCCTTCTGGGCGGCCATATTACCGCCGTCATTGTCAGCTTTGTCGTTGCTAGCAGCGGTAGCACCGCCCCCAAACCTATCTTCGGATCCGAAAAAGTCCGTCATCGTAGATCTAGGCATACACCCTTAGTTGTGGATTCTGAGCTGTCATTTCACCGAGTATAACAGTTGCAAGCATGTCAAGCTTCTTCATGCCGGTCTTGGATATGGCCCTGCCCTTCTTGTCAAGCTTCTCCACATAACCCAGCTTCTCCAGTCCATGTATAGCATTACGAATGATCGCCCCTCCCGCATCACGATGATGTGCTGCCCCATAACCAGACGGCTTACCTCCACCATATTCGCTTCGCAATCCGTTAACTCCAATCGGGCCGTGCAGATAGATCTTCCGCAGTATCGATGCGCACCTAACATGCCACCAGTCCCTGTTCTGGGGTGGTTTGTCCGCATGGGAGCCGGTTTTGACAAACGGAATCCACGCAGGTGCAACAATGCCCTCGTCTCGCAGCATTACAGCTAGCTTGTCTATTAGTACGTCTGCCGGCACATCGTATACCTTGGCCATAATGATAAAAACGCAGTAGTCGTTTTATAAATCATTGATGAAATAAATGGCAAGATTACTCCCTCTATAAGCGCCCAGCAACTGTTTTGGTCCCTCACGCCTGAATGACTGATCCCAAGCACAAATTACACACATTGTTTATACCTAATCTAAATGATTGTGGAGAGGGGTAATGTAAGATGAATGGCATGAGGTTACATTCTTCTTCCTCGTCTGCCTCTTCATATGTCTCCTCCGCCTCCTCTCTTATTCCCACCACCATCACCACCCCCACATACCGTTTAGATTCAGGGTAAGCAATCTGCTGAATTTGTCTGAAATCAGTCACTTGAATATGGGCATACCCAGACAGATACTATTGTGTACTTACAAAGGGCGTAATCCCTTATAATAAAATGATTATTTTTAGGCCGGCAGAACTCAGAGACTGTCTATAACTGAAAAACCATGCCAAGCGACAGGCCCCGCATGCAGACAGATCGCCTGTAGACTGACATCATAAAGCAAGAAACTATTTGGTCCAGACAAAAATGCACTACAAGTCTAACTGAGCCTGGACCAGCGGATTTTAACACACTCACGCAGTACAGGACAGCATCTTCCGGTAGACATGACTGCAGAAACCGCAGGTGATCTTAATTACGGTCAGATTGGAGTCGCCGGTATTGCCGCCCACGCGCACGCGCGAGCTGACTCCTGGTACGATAAATGATTTGCACTTGCGGCAAAAAAGCATTCGGAACCGGTACGGCATGTGAATGCGGTGTTTTGTGCAGAGCCGGCGTGCGAGCCATGCATGTCGTGACGCAAGACTTGGTTCGGTGCGCGCATACGACAGAGCACTGTCGATCAGTATCTGCACCCGCTCATGCAACAGCGCATCTCTCTCCGCTCTTGATCTTCGTCCCACACACTACAGGCCGGACAGGGCCAAAAAATTCTTACGGTCACGCAGATAGATGCAGTCAGCGGGATTCGAACCCGCGTGGCAGGGTTGGAAACCCCGAATACTAACCAGGCTATACTATGACTGCAACATGCTGTAGATCATTTATCCTACATAAATGGCTTTTTTCGATGGGGCTATGACTTGGCCTCCCCCCTCCATCTGGTACAAAAAATGACTATAAACACGACCTCAGACAGCGTAGTATGGTTTTTTTCAGCCGTGCCAGAGTGTATGTGACATAGTTGTCAGAACCACACAAGGTACAAGCAAAGTCACACATGGGATTTTGTCTATGTTTGCTATTCTTCGCATCCGAGCGGGCCTGCACGACATACCGCAGGTACTAACCCGAGGTGCATTCGCTATAACCGCATTCTATGCACGTACTGCATCCTTCTGCAAAGATCAGGTTGTTTGTACATGCAGGACATCTCTTGTCCTCGTGCATTCCCTCGGGCGGTACTGAGGGCGTGGACAATGAGGTGTTCGAAGAAGAATGCTGGGATGAGGCTGCCAGCTCGTCATCAAGTGTCTTTGAAACAAGTGACGCGTTTACCTGCGACAACACGTATGGACTCTTGATGTGCTTTGTGACAAACGCCGTAACCGCCCCGCTGGGCCGGACATCAAACGTCTTCTCGGCATTCTCGCTGGTCATGTGCAGTACCTGCTTGTGTCTAGAACCATCCCTATACACGGTAATTCCCTTTAGGCCCATCTCGTGTGCCAGTAGGTAGGCAGATTTTACGTCATCGGCGGTAACATCATATGGCATGTTGATGGTCTTGGCTATGGCGTTGCCAATCCACCGCTGCCAGACACTCTGGGCCATCAGATGATCCGTCCAGTGTATGTCCATGGCGGTAACGAAGATGTTCTGCATCCAGATAGGAATCTCCGGTATGCCCCGAAGGGATCCATAGTTGTCTGCAATCTTTGCTAGAATCTCATCCGTATACAGTCCGGCCTCCCTGAGTGCCTGCTCCACTATCTTGTTTGTATAAAAGAACCTCCCCACCGTAACCCTCTTTTCAAACACGAGAGCAAACGCGGGCTCCATGCCGTTTGAACAATCGGCTATCATCGACAGCGTCCCCGTGGGCGCCACCGTGGTGGTAAGGACATTGCGTATGCCGTACCGCTTTATCTTTGCAATCAAGGCGTCCCATTCACAGGAGTGCTGGCTTGTAGGCAGTTCATAATAGCCGGCAACGGGAATCTTACCTTCTGCATACTCCGATTTGGAGCACAGCGGGAATGGACCCCTCGACTTTGCAAGCGCAACGCTCTCCTCCATCGAGTAATACGTCAGGGCCTCAGAAAGCCTTGACTGCAGTTCAAATCCCGCCTCTGAGTTGTATGGTATCTTCAGCTTGTAGAGAAGATCGGCCACGCCCATTACGCCTAGGCCGATCCTCCGAGATTCCCGTGATGCCCTGTCGATCTCAGACACCGGATAGGTGTTTACATCTATTATGTTATCTAGAAACCTAGTCGTCTTGCGTATGACCTCCTCGTACTGCTGCCAGTCAAACTCAAAGGATCCGTCCGCGCGTCTCTTGACAAGGTTGGCAAGGTTGATCGAGCCTAGGTTGCATGATTCGTATGGATACAGACTCTGCTCACCACATGGATTCGTTGCACGGAGCGGTTTCTGCCGGGCCTTGGCAAATACGTTGTACTTGTTTATCTGATCAAAGAATATCAGGCCTGGCTCGGCGCTCTTCCATGCCGAGAGGGCTATGAGATCAAGCAGGTGGTGGGCGCTGATCTCCTTGACGGGGGCCTTGTTGCGCGGGTTCCGCAGTACATAGCTGTCATCCTCACGGTTGACAAGTACATCCCAGAAATCCTCCCATATTCCCACACTTACATTAAAGTTCTCAAGAACTCCAGGCTCGGTCTTGTTTGTAATGAACTTTTCTATGTCAGGATGCCAGATCTCCATTATACCCATGTTGGCTCCACGGCGCTTGCCGCCCTGCTTTACCACCTCCGTTACGGTATTTATAATGTTCATAAATGAGACCGGTCCAGACGCTACACCAGATGTGGACGCCACTATATCGCCCTCTTGTCGCAGATCAGAGTAGTTGATTCCCACTCCGCCGCCGGACTTGAAGATCATGGCCGCATCGGACGTCGACTTCATTATCTTCTCCATGTTGTCAGCCATATCTAGGACAAAACATGCGGACAGCTGTCCCAGTCGGCCTCCCGCGTTCATCATGGTAGGAGAGTTGGGTAAAAAGTCCTGGGAGGTCATTAGAACAAAGTATTCGCGTATCTTGGAGGCACGCGAGTCCAGCTGCTTGCTTGCCAGCAGTGTCAACAGGTCCTTGAAGCTTTTGCGCATCTGGTTCATGTCTGCTAAGTGCGCATAGTGATTGATCAGTGATCTAAAGTGCCACTTGTTCAAATAGTAGGGCCCTATCTTGAACTTATAGTCAAACGCGTCAAGTTTTTCAAGGTATGATCTGGCCTCGTCTGCATCTTGGACGGACTTGCCATCCCGGTCAAAGAACTCCGAATCGTACAAGATGTCTGCAAGTCCGACCTGGATCGCCACCCGCTCAAACATCTGCGTAGGAGTCTCTATAATCTTGTTCTTGTTGTTACGAAACAGGTATCTGGCCGCCAGTACCCTCAGGCAGTTGATATCGAACTTTTTGGATACTGCGTCTAGGGATTTGAGGTTCAATGCCTTCATCTTCTCGTTGCGTATCTTGCGCCTCTCGTGCCTGTATACTATATAGGACTTGGCAATGTCGCTGTTGCCGTTCTCAAGCAGGGTGAACTCTACGATATCCTGTATGTCCTCGACTGAAGGCCTTGTAAATCCTTGGTCTAGTAGTTTGTCCACTACACGACTAGCCAGACTCTCAGCCAGGTCACGATTAGGTGTCGAAGAGGCCGACAATGCCATGTATATCGCATTTGAGATCTTGTTCTTGTCAAAGGCAGTCATCTCACCGCTGCGCTTGCGGATCAGACTAATCTCCGACTCGATTGGTTTGCTCATAATAATAGTAATCCCCCCATAAGCAAATTCCATCTAATATTAGAGGGCATAAAAATCAATTGTTTAAAATGATCTTAAATTTTTATAAATATTATAGAATAAATGATGAAGTATTCAAAAAATTATTAAAATTGAGATTAAATGTGTAATTTTTATAAATTTTCTAGAACCGATATTATTTGCGTCACTTGCGCCCAAACATCCAATGCCGGGCATAAATCCCACAAACCGTCAGTGTCGGACCTGAACTGGAGGCATATTTGATGATTTGACACTGCTACTGCTGCTATGCAGGGCGTGGAGCCATACACTGTGGGCATTGCGCCTCATATGCAGTCCCCCGGGACCCACACTCGGCGCAGATGACAATCTTTCGTACTGGAGCAAATGACGGCACTAAGGTCGCCATCTTCTCAATTGCATCCTTTACCGCCTGCACGTCGTCACCGCCAATCTTCTCGTCTATATCTAGCGTGACCTGCAATCCGGCGTTTAGTTGGCGGTCCATCTTGTTGGTAAGGACGATCGGTATGCTCGTACCCGTATAATCTCGTATAGCAGAGGCGGCAAAGGTCATGCCGCACTGATAGGGCCGCGCATCCTGAAGGTTCACCAGCTGCTTGCCATACTTTTTGTCGTCTAGATCGGCAAAGCGCTCTGCGCCCTCAGAGTCTGCAATACAGATCGATATGCGCTCCCCGTTCTCCCTTGCACGCTGCATGCCCACACTTACCACGGTATCAATTATCTTCCGTATGACCGTCCTACCCTCCTTGTTGTATCCAAGCCCGAGAATATCAAAGACGGCCTCGCGCAGTCCGACTAGGTTTATCGCTATCGGCATGGGGTTTCGCTGCATGGGGGAGTCCTTGGCCGTAGTTAGTAGGTTGTGGCTACAGTGGATCAGGTCAGATAGTGCCTTTTTGCGTGCAACCATGGCATTGATTATCGGCTGCAGCATCAAGACAAGTTTTACCCGGAAGAGGGACTCATCCGTATCCGACTCCCGCGCCACGCGCGGCAGGTTCAGTGAGATCGACTGGAGCATCGCAAACGAAATGTTGTTCCCCGCTTTGTTACGGGCACCCCCTGTTATGCCGCGGCTGGATATATGCTGCTGCAGCCTTGTAAACAGTACCCTACCTCCAAGAAGTACTATCTCAGCCGCCACGCTTGAGACCCTGCCTATATCCCTAGCCCCGCCGTAGTTGACTACAAGCCCTATGTGTGGGCGCCGGGTCATTTGTACGTACTTTTTGTATGCACTCATTATGCAGGACGTGATTCTGTCATGGCCGCCATCATCGTTCAGGTCAAGCCGTATGGAGAGCACGCAGCCGTCTGCAGGATGTATGGATGTAACAGACGACATCACAAACACTCCAAGTAGACACTTTTCGATCTCCGCATCAGTCACATCAGAGGCGCCGTGCAGATCAAGGGATTGCGGCAGTCCGTCAATTACGACCTCCTCTGAGGCCTCCCTTAACAACAGCAGGAAGATCACGGACAGCGAGTCTGCCATGTCGCTAAACTGTCTAGGTGCGGGCACCCTTGATACTGCGGTATTCCTTCCGCCCACTGCCATGCCGCCTTCAAGCATGTCTCGTATGTTCACAAATACGATATCTGGGAGTGTGGACCATGTACCGGGGTTTGATATGTATACGTCCCCGGAAAAGTGCGCATCGGATATCTCCTTTGGCAGAATGTTAAACAGTATGTGCTCGACTAGTATCTTCTTTCCCAAAGAGGAGAACACCCCCTGTATGCCCTCGTCTGTCCTGTCTAGATTGGACAGCATCTGTTCCAGTTCGTACAGCGGCACGCCCAGCCGAGAAAACTTTCTTCTGTACTCCTCATGACCGTATTCTAGCAGCACCACGTTGACAATCTCGCGAATCAGCGGACCCGTAAGGTATGATGTGCGATACTTGTAGATCTTGTTCTCCACATCTTCTGTTATCCTCTGTGCCACATCCATAGACAGGTTACCCTCGCGCACCAGAGACTGTGTTATCTTGTTTGATACAAACTCATTGATTGACGCGTCTGACGCGCGTACATACATCTTGCCGCCCTCAGCAACGGTCTGTTGCTCCAACTGGCGGACCAGATTTAGAACCAACCTACCCATATTTGTAATCATGTATCGGCGCTCCGACTTGTTTACAGATACAAGCGACTGTTTGGACAGCTTTCTGAGGTGGTAGGCAAACTTGCCACTCTCCCTTTTTGAACGGAATCCTGAAACATCCTTGAGATCCGAGTATGAGAGAGGCCCCTTTGACTTGAGTATCCGGAGCATGTCAACCCGTTCGGAGCTTGCCATGACAGAAAATATTAGCTGAACGCGCTTCGGCGTGGAGCTTGCAAGGGAGTGTTTTTTTGCAGGCATGTCCACACACTCATCTGTTGATGTTGCGGACATTCACAGAAGACGGGCTTTCGTGTACAAGCATCTCCGTGCATAACTCCATGCGTTTACATTAAAAGCAGGTAAATAAAAATTTGGTTGTAACGTTACTTCTTCTGACTAATATCAGATATCCAAGAACCGCCATCCAAACCATGCGGTGAGTACAAATTGTATTACAGGACAGAGCCTTCAGTCACGGCAGGACAGAGCACTGTACCTACTCGAGGCCCGTCTATAGAGCCGAATAATTGCAGGAGACGCTCAATCCTCCTGGATGTCAAGCGAAAACTCTGAGGTTATGAGCCTGGCCCCGCATGCAGGACACTGATTTTTGTGGGGTGACATTTCATCCTTGATGGATTTGAGCATCTTCATGGTTTTGATCTTTTCCCCACACTTGCCGCATTCAATACTTACATGCACAACGCCGGTACCCCTTTTAGGTTAATATTTGTGACGGGGAA
>RKRU01000125.1 GCA_007571225.1 Nitrosopumilaceae archaeon
ACGAGTGTCGCCTTAGTCGTGTGGGTTCGGTTGGTTGTGTTTTTTTTTTGCGAGCAGAGGACGGCGTGCGAGTTTAGCGGGTGGCTCGTGGGCTCGGGGAGGTGTATGAGAGACAGGGGTGGGGGGGTGGGTTCTGGTGCAGGTGTGAGTGTGGGTGCGGATGCAGGTGCAGCAGTCATTACAGTCTCTGCTTTTTCTTGCTTTGAAAATTCCCTGTACTCTGCAATTGTAGAACTACATTTGTTGCAGGCATACCGTCCCTTCTCAACAAGAACAAGTCCTTCTGCAACCACCTCGTCAGGATTCTCATATTCTATATTTGGTGCCCCCTCGTACTCTTTTTCACATGTATTACAAAAGTACTGAGATACCCTACCAGTATCCATCCTACAGAGAGGAGCCAGAAACAGATCTGGACCACCGATATTTGCCTTTGACTGCTGCTCGTCGTCAAGAGATGCCACTACAAATCCTCCAGAACCCCTCAGCTTTTTTGGCCGAAGATCCGCGCTCATACCTATCCATCATAAAATTAGAATTTAAGGTAACCGTTGTCACCTTGCAGGCCGTTCAAATCCCCGTATCCATGCCCGAATTTTGTCCCGCAATACAAATCCGGCAGATCACACACCGAACCCCAAACGCTGCCAGTACATAACTACCAGTGGGCATTTGGCCGAAATTACGCGCTTCAGACGGTTCCGTTCTCTACGACACTGTCCATATGCAACATGCGTACAGCAGGACAGGCAGACAACAAGGATGTAAACCCAAAATTGATTATTGTTGAAATGGAGATATCGTCCACAGTTCAGTTAATTTTGTATGCATTCCACGGGCCCGGCCCGCCGCCATAATCCATGCTTTCGTCGTCAAATCACATTTCCAACTACTGAAAGTGACGGATATACATATATGAATTAAATTCAACAACACGCTATTGAACAAAAATGCTAGTGTTATAACCACGGAGGAGTTGCCTTGACGCTTAACAAGGACATAGACATTGCAGACTATGAGAAAAAATGCAGGGCCATACTAGAAGATGAGGAGCTGAGATTTGCTGGACTCGTAGGCCCGTCAGGCGAACTGTTGGCGGGCGGATACAAGGAAGGTGTAGACCCACACATCACACCAGAACAGCACACGATAATAAGAAAAGACCTTGCACAGCGCGTGCAGAAGAGAAGCAAGTTTGATGCCGAGCTAGGGCACGTAAAGTATACAGCATCAAGAAGAGAAAATGTTGTCACAATGAGTCTGCCCATAAACAAGAATGTCATGATGATCATGGCCGAACCGCACATAAACATAGACAGGTTCGCCTTTAAGATCATAACAAAGCTCGGCCGCCAGTGGGGCGACTATAGTACATGAGCTGCACCCGGACCGCTGCAGCTCCACACTATCACAATCACAACCAATCATCTACAACCATAATCACAATCACAATCACAATCACAATCACAATCATCTACAACCATAACCGCATCCTGCAAGTCACTACCACGGCAGCTGTACACAACGTGGCTACAGGCCCGTATCGGCGCAGGCTCATCTTACCTGAATCTTGATCGACTTGGCCACGGCAGGCCCGATGCTCTTGATCGCCGCAATCCTATCGTACGGGGCCGACCGTACGTCATCTGAAGTCCGGATTCCAGCATCGTACAGTGCGCGGGCCCTCACCCTGCCGATCCCCCTTAGCCTGACCAGTCCGAGGAGCTCTGCCTTTATGCCTGACCTGATCCGGATTCGGAGCTCATCCAGATCCGATGCTAGATCGTTCTTATCTGCATACCGCGCTATCTCCCTGAACGCATACGTTATCCACGACGCAGTCTCAATCATCCTGCGCATGTCGCCGGACTCTACCTTCAATATCTCGGCAATCTTCTTCTCCGACCGCTCCCCGATCCACTCGTACAGGGCAAAGAGTCCGCGCGTGTAGTGGTAGTGGTTCAGTTTACGCAGTTGCTCGTGTTCGGTGCGTTTCAGTACTTCTGTGGCATATTGGTAATGTTTGTTCCCTAGGCTCAGCTTTGGATAAAACTCCTCACAGCAGGTGATCGCCTGCAGTAGCCCCATGGTAAACCTTCTCCCCCGTTCATTCTGTCCAGCGTCGTTGCGCATCGTGCCGTACTTGCGCAATGCGCCGTATCCGCTCACGGGAACCTCCGCATCAGGATCAAAACCATCGTCGTCTGGAACCATGCGCACCGTATCATACAGGTTCGCAGCAGTACGCGGATTTATGTAAAGGGCAGACACCCTCTTTCCAAATGAGGTTGCCGCGCACCGCTTGCCCTCCTTTGTCACCATTGAATTGGCTACAAGAAAGTCCAGTACTGAAGAGACGTAATATCTCACGGTGGTCTTGTAGGACTGTTGCCCGCCAAACGTCTGTATAAAAAAATTCTCTATTTCAGATATCCGGATCCCCGGGTTCAGTACTACGAGGCTCAGCAGGTGTGTGAGCATCGACTTTTCCTGAATTATCTTCGAGACTAGTGGTTCTGGAGAGCCCATCACAAAATCTTCGTAGTGGTACTGGGCGTTGCCGCTTGCAGCTATTATGGCCTCGCCGTACCTGTCGTACTGGGGGCGCCCAGCCCTTCCACAGAGCTGCTTGTACTCCAGTACTGGAATGTTGTCGTTGTATCCCATATCGGGGTTGTATCTGGAGACGCTTGAGATTATCACGCGCCTAGCAGGAAGGTTGATACCTGCTGCCAGCGTCGTGGTGGAGGCGAGCAGCTTTATGTTTCTGTTGCGGAACTCCTCCTCCACTATGGAGCGCTGCTTCTCTGCCAGTCCGGCATGGTGAAACGCCACCCCCTTCTTTACCAACCTAGCAAGATCTTCTTCCAGCTTGGTCGCATCCCTTCCGGATTCTGCAACTCTGTCGGTGTGCTTGGGCAGTATCCTCTCTGAGATCCCCGCAAGCCTCTCCTTCTCCTCACTGGTGAGAAGCTTGGAGACGCGGACTGCCGCCTTGACTGCGGCAGAGCGGGCGTTTAACCTAGTGGACATGAATATTAGGCTCTGTCCGCCCTCGCCCACCGTCTGGACCCCCAGCGATATGTGTGTGTTCTGATCGGCATCCACGGCAAAGGTTCTGCCGTCGTTCATTCTCACCTCTCCGGTGTTACGGTCGCACACACCCTCTACAAGCTTGACCGGCCTCCAGCTGCTGCTTACCAACCTGCAGTCTAGCCATTCTGCAATCGCGTTGGCATTGCTCATGGTGGCGCTTAGCCCCACGAGCTGGGGTCTGGACTCTCTTGACTTTAATCTTGCAAGTATGATCTCCAGTGTGGGACCGCGGTATTCATCTGCGATCAGATGGATCTCATCTGCAATTACCAGATCCACATCCCTAGTCCAGTCCACATCGTTGCGCATGGCAAGGTCCATAGACTCATTTGTTGCAATTATAATGTCGGCCTCCGAGATACGCCTGCCCGTGCTGGGCCTACCCAAGCCTTCGGATGTACGCGCGGCCGTAATCCTTCTGCGGCGCGGCGCCGGTACCGCGCCGTCTGCACCATCGCCGGCAACTGCAACTGATATCTCAGTCAGAGCGGCAAACTCGGCGTGCTTCTCTGCTGCTAGCGCCCTGAGAGGACTGAGGTATACCACCCTGTGGCCCCCGCGGGACAGGTGTGACAATATGGCAAGCATGGCAATAAGCGTCTTGCCGCTGGCAGTAGGGGCCGAGACAAGAATGCTATGCCCCTCAAGAAGGCCTGCCTCGACTGCGTCTGCTTGCGGCGGATAGAGAGTCTCATACCCACGTGACTGTAGAAAGGACTTGGCATCCTCGGGGATGTTAAGATCACCTATGTTCATGACTTGTTGTAGTATCCTGGCCTCGACTCGTAAATAACTCCTTCATTTTGGAGCTTCCGGATGTACCTTCGCGCATCGTCGGAGCCAAACTTTTCGGTACCTTCGAGCTCCTTGATAAAGGCGCCCTCCTCGACTGGCTCCTTCTTGTCCCCCTCCATGCGCTTGAGTATGTCCATGAAGAGCTGTAGCTTTGACACCTCGCTTCTGGGCTTGCCCTGCAGTACGCCTATGTCCACCTGCCCCGTGTTTACGTCCACACCCGCATCCTCAAGCATGTTCTGCAACAAGTATATGGCCCTGTCTGCGTCCTCTTCTTCCACTAGACCCTTCATGAGCAGGCGCGCGCGTGCAGTAGCAAGCCTGATGATTCCCTCAAGTTGCCTTGGCGTGACGGGAGTCATGTTCTCCTGTGTGATGTTTCTCATCTGTACATAATAATCGATTATCTTGTTCTCGGCCTCCCTCGTCATAGCAGGATCGATGCGCTTGGCGTACAAGAGATACTTGGTGAGCAAGTCCGCGTCTATGAGATGTTGTGTGTCCACGCCAGTCATCGTATGCAGCTTGATTACGTGCCTTGCAATTGCCGTATCCTCCTCCTTTGAGGGTATATCCCGGACCACGAATATCAGGTCAAACCTTGACAGTAGGGGGATAGGCAAGTTTATGTTCTCGGTAATGTTCCGGAACGGGTCATACTTGCCGAACATTGGGTTTGCGGCAGCCAGAATTGATGTACGGGCGTTCAGTGTGGCCACTATGCCGCCCTTTGCTATGCTTGCCGACTGCTGTTCCATAACCTCGTGCAGCGCGCTTCTATCCTCGGATTTCATCTTGTCAAACTCGTCTATTGCGACCATCCCCTGGTCGCCCAGCACGACTGCGCCGGCCTCCAACATCATTATGCCCGTCTTGTCGGGCACCACAGCTGCAGTCAGTCCTGCCGCAGTAGAGCCCCTTCCAGATGTGTATAGGCCGCGCGGCGCTATGCGGGAGCAGAACTTTAGCATCTCTGACTTTGCAGTGCCGGGGTCGCCCACTAAAAAGACGTTGATGTCGCCCCTTATCTTGCTGCCGTCGTCCCGGACGCGCTGGCTAGAGCCCACCATCAGCAGGAGTATCGACTCCTTGATTATTTGGTGCCCCTTTATGTGGGGGGCAAACGACTCTATGAGCCGGTCGTATATGTCCGGATCTTGGGTCAGCGCCTTTATGGTCTTCTCGTCATCAGGAGAGATCTCCTCGCGCTCACCTTTGCGCGCCTTTGAGCGGCCTCCCAGAAACTCAATGTTGTTCCCCTCAATGCGCAGGCGGTACAGTCCGCTGCGGCTCTTTGAGATGCCCGTCACCTGCTCCTGCTCGACGCGCACTATTCCGGTAAGTACGATTCTGTCGCCGGGCCGTGCATAGTCCACTAGATCCTGCTTTATCATTACATCGATGTAATAAGGCAGCTGCCCAGGCGGCAGGTCCTCTGGAAGCTCCTGCAGCCTCAGAATCTGAATGTCGATAAACTTTGAGGATTCGGGCTTTAGCTCAAAGTCCCGCAACTTGCATTCGGGATCGTCGCATATGGCAGGGCCCTTGACATCCATTCCCTTTATGTCAGTTATGTGGGTCTCGTGGCCGTCCTTGCACATGTACGTGAGTTCCTTTGCAAGCGGGTTGACAACTGACGCCCTCACCACCATGCCAGACACGCTCGTCATGGTTGCAATTGCCTCCGAGTTTATTTTGCGAAGACTCCGCTCCATCGGATAGTTGATTATGCGGGCCCGTATCTCGTCGCCTATAAGCTCTGCATATTCGTAGAACCGGACCTGCAACACCTCCTTTATGGCCCTCGAGAACGCGTCAAGTATCACGTCCGGACTGTCGACGAACATAAGTCCGAGATCCCTCTCAGATATTAGGTCGTTATAGTCCACCACTATGTATGGCACGTTCTTTGCCATCATCTGGTCTATCATGGTGACGTACTTGTGATCGTCGTTGGCGTCACGGAATCCAGACAGAAAGCTGACCACCTTGTCGGCTAGTGCGGAGCTGGTATAGCTTGGCTGCTCCTGCTCACCACCATCACCATCACCATCATCACCACCACCGCCGCCGCTGCCACGGCCGCCTTCCCCCATACCCGGTACGGCACCGTCTGCATCGGGATATTTATAATCGGCGTAGCTGCTACTTGACGCAAGTTTGCTCATCTTACTTTCCAGCCTCCCTGGCAGTTATATGCGTCTCAAAGCCCGAACACGTACGGTATACCAGATTGTAAAAGGCCCGCTCCTCCACGGTCAGCTTGTCGTTTATCTCAGCGCTCATCTTCATGGAGCTTGCCCTTGCCACCAGCTTGTTGCTGCGCCTTCTGAAGAGCTCTAGGAGCATATCATACACACGGTTGTAGTCGCGCTCATCCAGCCTCTTCATATACTCCCTGAGTTTTATGTAAAACAGTGGTTCTAGTGCAGGGAATTGCTTTGGACCCACGGTCCTCTCCTTTGAGAGCGCCTGCTTTAGGGCAGTCACCATGTCTGGCATCTTCACCATTCCAATGTCGTTCTCATCTAAGATGCGTCCAACCCAGTATGGCATCTTGACAGTCTCACCCCTCTGGCCGGATACATATATTCCAGCCACGCTCACCTTAAAGTCGTGCCTAGCCTCAAACTCCGCTTCCTCCAGCTCGAATCCGATCGTATGCACGCTACTTAATCTCTCTACACTCACGCTACAATATCACCAACTTTGTATTTGAGTATTGGCAAATTACAGTAGTATACCTTTCCATACGCCGCCAGCAGGAGGTTGCCCACTTTATAAGCATCCAGCAGCAGTAATTATGTTCCCCACCCCCACCTAGATTCTTTCCAGAATGCGGATGCTAGATAGGTACTGTTTACATCTCTCACGCCTGAATGACCGATTCTAGGCACAGATTTGGAAAATTGTTTACGCTGGACGTAAACAATTACGCCGCAAAAGCCCTTGCCAAAGAACACGGGGAGAAGACCAAAGAGTTTGTTATAATGTACGAGAACCTTCTTGACATATACGACAACGCCAAGACGAAGCGTCGAAAAACCTATGACGAACCCGCACTGGATACGAAACCCATTATATCGGAGATAGACGCGCTTGCAGCCCATTATGACACATACGAACAGGGCCAAAAGTTTGCCACCACGCTTTCAAATGCATCAGAAGACCTAACCACGTTTCTTAACCGTCCCGGCATGGATCCCTCAAACAATGAGGCGTAGCGATCCCTTCGAAAGGTAGTCATTGCGCGCAAGATACGGTTCAGACTAGTCAGCACAACTGGAGCCGAGACGTTTGCACGCATACTCTCATGCACCATGACATAGAGAAAATGGGGCCTCAACATCCATGACATGCTGTTGAAGGCCTTGTGCGGGACGTAAACAGTTACAATTGTAGCTTGGTAATTCAGTGTATTTCTGTTGTGTGTGGGGTAGTTATTAGGCGATCTTGCAGGCTTTCACCGGTTTCTTTATCATTAAACTGAAGGTAGGACTGTCTTTTTTCCTCGGTATCCAAATCCAGTTCTTTGAATATGGCTTCTATTTTTTCCTTGTCATGTCCAATAGACATATCAGGCATCTGGCATAAAATAATAAATATTTTTGGAACAAATGTGGGCATCTAATTGTACCAAAATTAGATTGGCATAGTACTTCTCATTGGTTTCTGTATGTTCTTTGGCATATTACTCCTAGAAAATATAAAATTGGTGGATCTTTTTTTGAACTTTTCTTGCACACAGTCAGCTATGCTTTTATCATCACATGGCACCTCAAACAG
>RKRU01000198.1 GCA_007571225.1 Nitrosopumilaceae archaeon
TGTATAATGTCTATGATAGACGGCGGCGAGAACTTCGATGCGGCCGCAAGGGTGGTGGCTGCTGCAACCGTACTGGTAGAGGACATACTTGCCAAACGTAACTGTTTGCACCCCCCGCGCCAAAATGACTGATTCCAAGTACAAATTTGGCAAATTGTTTACGCTGGACGTGAACAGTTACGCCGCAACCGTACTGGTGGACATGCCTGCCAAACTTGTATAAGGGTAAGGGTCATACGGCGGTTACTGTGATGACTAGCATGCCAGATGGCAGTCCCCGCAATGACGGTGCGGAGGGACGGCTCGAGGCAAGGAATGAAGAGATAAAAGAGGATGAGAAGAAGAAGATTGTTGCCCTCCTCTCGGGCGGCCTTGACAGCCAGCTGGCAGTACGAATGATGCAGGACCAAGGCTTTGAGGTCTCTGCTGTGGCCATCAAGACGCCGTTTTGTGATTTTGACTGCGGCAGGGGATGCGGCTTTGAGATCAGGGAGAGGGCAGACGATCTAAACGTGAACCTCAAGACCGTTTACTTGGGTGACGAATACATCAAGATGTTAAAGAGCCCCAAATATGGAAGGGGCGCCGGGTTCAACCCCTGTATAGACTGCCGTGCTATGATGTTCCGCGCGGCAAAGGAACACATGGAAGAGATAGGTGCCGAGTTTATAATATCTGGCGAGGTACTGGGGCAGAGGCCCATGAGCCAGCACGGGCCCGCGCTAAGGACAATAGAGAAGGAGTCCGATCTAAGGGGCCGCATCGTAAGGCCGCTCTCTGCTGCACTGCTGCCCAAGACCGATCCAGAGAGGGAGGGGCTGATAAGACGGGAGGACCTCGGGATGATCCGCGGCCGCACCAGAAAGGCCCAGCTCCAAATGGCAAAGGAGTATGGGATTGAGGATCCGCCAAACGCCGGCGGCGGCTGCCTGCTTACCGACCCGCGGTTTGGAGCCAAGACTAAGGATCTCTTTGATCACACCGAGACTCCCACGATAAACGATATCGATCTGCTGAAGATGGGTAGGCACTTTCGGCTAGACGACCGGACAAAACTGGTGGTGGGCCGCAACGAGGACGAGAACCACATCATCCAGGCCATAGCGCTGCCCGGCGACATACTTTTAGAGGCAGAAGACCACGTAGGCCCCACGTCCCTGCTGCGCGGGGAGACATCTGCTGCGCACATCGCATTTGCAGCTTCAGTCACGCTGCGATATTCTGATGCACCAAGGGACAAAACCTCAAGGACCATATTGCTGACCCAAGATGGCAAGACGGAGAAGGTAACTGCAAAGGCGGCAACTGAGGATCTGTACGAGCCGTTTCGGATCGGCTAGGCAGGCAATACACCAATTAAAAAAGTTTTTGTGTAAGCAGTATAATTTGTGTTTATGCAAAATGCCGACGACAGTCCCACGTATCTCAAGGCGATGACCCTTAGGGACCCTAGTGACATACACTCCATACGGGAGGATGTCAAGAAGGGAATGATCTTGATCCTCAGGGTGACACCACTTGCACAAAAGGACGTAAACCAACTGCGCAAGACCGTTGAGGAGCTCTATTCTATAACAAAGACCACTGGTTCTGACATTGCGCGGCTTGGTGAGGAGCGAATTATAGTGACGCCTCCAGGTGTAAAGATCTGGAAGCCTGACTATGATCTAAAATAACTTGATTGCCTCTTGTATCTGTGGATTGTGTGCCGGAAGCCTGTATGCGCGGCGTATGCTGGTAACAAAACTCTCTGACTTTTTACGCTCGCCGTGGTTTACAAGTACGCGCCTAAGCTTGGGGCGCAGGCGCTGCACAAAAGCCATAAGCTGGTTGTAGTCGCTGTGCCCGCTAAAGCCGTCGAGCTTCTCCACGCTGCAGTTTATGTTGACCACCTCCACCTTACCGGTCCTGCCCGACATGGAGACCTGCCTTGCGCCGTCAAGCACGCGCCTTCCCATAGTTCCGTTGACCTGGTATGAGACGAACAGCAGCTTGTTCTGTTTGTGCGGCGCTATATTCTTAAAGAACTCAAGCACGGGCCCGCCCTCTAGCATTCCAGAGGTGGCAAGTATGATACACGGCGAGTCGTCGCGCAAGGCCTCCTCCCTGTCGTCGGCATGCTCGATATTTGTAAAGTACTCCGAATCAAAGGGGTTGTCGTCAGTCTCCAGTATCTTCTGCTTTAACTCGCGCGCTAGATACTCAGGGTACGACTCGTGTATGCCTGATGCCTCTGATATCATTCCCTCAGTAAATACAGGAGCCTCTATCATCTCGCCTGACTTCATATAGTGGTCTATCACCATCATTATCTCCTGGGCGCGTCCCACGGCCGGTATTGGAATCAGGACCTTACCGCCGTCTGCAAGAGCGTTGTTGACTGAGTTGATGAATGCCGACTCGACCTCCTGCCTGCTTGGCTGTATGTCTTCGCGCAGTCCGTAGGTACTCTCTATCATGAGAGTCTCGGCACGCGGGAACCTATAGTCGGCGGCCTCAAACAGGATGCTCTTGCCGAACTTTATGTCCCCCGAATAGACAAAGTTGTGCTCGCCGTTGCCTATGTGGAAGTGGCACAGTGCCGAGCCTAGTATGTGGCCTGCGTTTGCCAGTACCAGCTTTATGTCTGGTGATATGTCCGTGACCGTATCGTATGGCAGCGTGATGGCCTGCCGCATGACCTGTTTGACATCCCGCTCTGCGTATATTGGCACTCTTCCTTGTGCAGCTGCCACCTTTATGGCATCAAGCTGTATGAGGTTCATCATGGGAAGGGTGGGCTCGGTGCAGTATATGGGCCCCCTGTAGCCGTACTTGCACAATACGGGCAGAAACCCCGTATGATCCAAGTGTGCATGTCCTATTACTACAGCATCAAGGTTATCCATCGTGAGGTTGAGCGAGTCCAGCCTAGGATATGCGTCTGCTGCAGAACGGGCCCCCGGGTTGATTCCACAGTCGATCAGTATCTTGCTCTCAGATGTGGAGAGCAGCATGCAGGAGCGGCCCACCTGGCCAAAGCCTCCAAGCGTATACAGCGAGACCTCCGTCCTTTGGGCAAGGCGGGGCCTGAATATCTCGTCGCCCACCTGCTTTAACTGCCTGCTTCGTTCGGTGGCAGACTGTTTGAGGGTGGCGTTTATCACCTGCATCGTGCGTGACTGGATGGTGGTGGCCTTTCTTATCCGGAGCCTCCAGCCTATCTTTTCGGTAACGTCAGCATGTCTGAACTCCTTTGAGTTCCTCTGTAGCAGCCAAGGGCGCTTTGCCTCTATGGAGACCTCCCCAGTCGCCGTATCAAATATGGTTCCCTGTAGGCCCGCCTCCTCTGGGACGTACTCGGCGATCATCTTGCGCGCCTCTGCCTCCGGTTTGCGTATGGACTCGGCAGTCCTGACTACAATTCTTTTTTTGATTATACCTACAAGCTTGGATATGCGTTCGCTGTTCTCCATGAGGAAGCGGGGCTTGCTGGTGTACAGTGCTATGCGCGGCCCCTCATACTCGATCTTTGTTATCTGGGCGTCTGTGGGTATGCCCTGTAGTATGGCTGCCATTATACTCTGGTTGGTTGGCGGCGGTTCTCGTTGTTGTTTTCTTTGCATTATACCACTAGAGTTTGATTACTGCCTTCTTCTGTTCGTCGTCAAGCAGGCGGAATCCTTCCTCCGTTCCGTCTATGACTGCCACGTTGATGCCGTCCCCGGTTCCGATGTTCCGCACTATTGCGGCCTTGACTGCCCTGAGGGCTATGTCCTTGGCCTCATCTACGGTGAGGTTCCCAGAATACTCCTCTTCTAGCAGCCCGTAGGCTACGGGGGAGCCGCTGCCTGTAGTAACGTACGGTTTGGCCTCGACTGACCCGAACATGTCAATGTTGAATAATGCCGGCCCCTGCGCGTCGTATCCGCCCACTAGAATGTCGGCTATAAAGGGATATCCACGGTTCTGGTGGAATATCAACGAGCAGAGTCTTGCAAGCGAGTTAATCGGAATGGGGCTGTTCTTCTCGACCCTGTGCAGGCCGGCGTGGTACCGCAGTATGTCCACTATATTCTGCGCATCTGCAACCCCGCCTGCTAGTGTCAGTCCTGCATGCTGATCTATCTTCTGGATCTTCATCGTATTGTTATTTGCAATAAAGTATCCGGCAGAGGCCCTCATGTCGGCACACAGTACGACACCGTTGCTGGCCCTGATGCCCACGGTGGTGGTACCATGTAGAATTTTATCTTCAATACTGTTTCGTGACAAAAAATGCACCTGTGCATTTGCGGTTTATCCCTTTTAAATAACTTGTTATTCATAAAATATTCATATTAAACCGCCTACTCATTACCGACTACATTCAGTCGTTCTTGTGGGTAGATTAGATGCTTACCTAGATTCTGGCCGAACGAGCAAACTTCAGTCTCCGGCAGATTTATGACCCTTCAACATTATCTTCTCGATCTCCTGCAGGTGTCTGATTATGCTAAGGCCCCTCTCGTTTACAGTATAGTATGTTCTTATGGGCCTGTTGTCTGAACTTACCGCCTTGTCTAGCAGTCCAAGATCTTCAAACCTTGTTACTGCGGTATTCATGGCTGCCCTGCTGGCGATCTTTTGTGTCTCTACGTGTCTGAGGATTTGGTTGTATCCGACGCACTCTTTCTTCTTTATGAAAAGAAGGATCTCGTAAAATCCCTTCTTTTTTAGTATGCGCAGGACGGAGTTCAGGTCATGACTTTCTTTGTCTCCCATGTAAAAACAAGAGTAGCAATCTCTGAAAAATAGAAACACTATTAATTATAATGTAACACTACAAAACATAGTGTTAAATATACTCGCTTGAATTGGCTGATTACGATGTGTGAGCGATGAAGACTGTATGGGAGGTCTGCAGGTTCAGCGACGGGATAGAGAAGGGAGAGTTGGAGCTGCACAAGTTTGCAGTCGAGCTTCATGACGTCACAGCAGGTCTTGCTGATCCAGTCTACCAGGATCCACAAAAATTTCTGGATAATACGTACCTGACCAACCAGATGAAGAGCATACTAAAGGATACTCTTGCCCGAATTGAGAACTCTCAGGGTACGCCAACTGTAATTATCGATACTGGATTCGGCGGCGGAAAGACACACACGCTGATACTATTATATCATATATTCTCTAATCCGAAGATTGGTTTTGAGTATGTTCGTAAATACGGGCTTGATGCTGAGCTTGGCATACAAAATATTACCGATACGCGGGTAGTGGCAATAGACTGCAGGGACATAAAACGAAATACATTGTGGGGCGAGATTGCAGACAAACTTGGATTATATGCAAGTATAAGGGAGTATGACGAGTCGGTAAAACCCATACATAATCTTGATCTGATAAAGCAGTTTTTTGAAAAACCCACACTGCTTATGATCGATGAGCTTCCGCACTATCTTGCCGAAACGCTGGCAGAGAAGGTAGGCGATACTTCAAAATCCAAGCTTACCGAGGGATTTCTGTACAAACTGATAACTGCTGCGTCTTCAAGCCAAAATTCAGTTTTTGTTCTGACACTCACAGAGAACCAGCAACTATACAAAGATACGGTAGCCAAGATCAAGAACACCATTACCAATTATGTAATTGATGATGCCATAACTGGACTGCGGGAGACGCTGTCTCGCCAGACCACAATCAAAAACCCAGTACAAAAAGAGGAGATATACAATGTAATCTGTCACAGATTGGTCAGGGAGATAAACCCCGACGAAAGAAGGATCACGGTACAGAAATATCTTGACTATTATGAGAAAGAAGGACTTGTAGTTGATCAAAA
Organism: Nitrosopumilaceae archaeon; assembly: GCA_007571225.1. Classification (GTDB taxonomy): domain Archaea; phylum Thermoproteota; class Nitrososphaeria; order Nitrososphaerales; family Nitrosopumilaceae; genus Nitrosopumilus. The sequence goes on from RKRU01000198.1 coordinate 5,804, forward strand.
GTTCCGAGAGCGACTGGAGAGATCATACCCAATACACCCAGAACTAGTTGACATTCTGTATGAGCGAGTCTCAACCATATCAAAATTCAACCAGACACGCGGTACCCTGAGATTTCTGGCACTTGTATTAAATGACATTTACGAAAACCAGAAAGATTGTACATTAGTAAGTACAAGCGACATCAACCTAGAGTCACATCTCATAGTTGACGAGATTACCTCAAAGATCGGCAGAAACGAGTTTAAAAAGATCATAGATACAGACTGCATCGCACACGCTAGGGAGCTGGACAGTGACAAGCATATCAAGGTCACCGAGCTGGTGGCCTGCACAATCTATCTGCATTCTTTGCATGAGGCTCCAAAGAAGAGTTCTGGCATATCAATAGATCAGATAAAGCGTGCCATCGGAAGGCCCGGTCTTGATACGTCGTTGGTTGAAAAAGCACTGTACGACAATATTAAATCGTACTTTTGGTATATCAAGGAGAACAACAACCAGTTTTATTTTGCTAATGCGGTAAATGAGAACGCGATAATAGCAGAGTATGCCAAAAACATAACCTCAAAGGAGATAGACGAGCAGATATACAAGGCGCTTGAATGCCTAACTCCCAAAGGGATATTCAAGACTCAAATATGGACTGATGATGTTGAAGATGACACATCTTTAAAATTATACATCTTCAAGCATGATGGTTCGTATAGCGATGTTGAGATGGGCACAAGGATCGCCAATCTCTTAGAACGCGTAAGAGACAACTATCCGCGCAACTACCAAAATACAATAGTATGCATCTATGCGGATTCCCACAGAATACCTGAGCTGGAGAATAAGGCACGAGAGTTGGCTGCAATATTAAAATCTGAAAAGGACGAGCGCATCAAAGCCGATTCTGTATTTTTGAAGAGTATGAAAGCAAAACATGCCAGTGCAAGGGGGAATCTACACACTGCATGCCTCACAACATACAACAATGTTGGTTATCCGGCCGTTCCCCGCCCACGATTAGGTACGATCTCATACGCAAATATAGACAGCACTACGATCAGTGAAGCAGTATACAACTTTCTACGCGGCAAGGGCAAGCTTATCTCTGAGATTGGATGTGATGCCATAACTGTAGACGAATACAGAAAAATCGAAGATATTCACGACGCCTTTTTACAGGATAAAGAACAAAAGTTCATAGAAAAATCCGGTTCACTAAAGGATGCAGTACGCGAGGGTGTCAAGAACGGCCTGTTCGGCTACGCCGCTGATCTTGTAGAGCCTAGATCGGGCCGTTATTTGGCAACGATATCTGAGTGGATTGATAATGTACAGTATGCTGGCTATATAATCAATAAGGATCGTATAACCTATGATAAGCCCTCGATTCCAGACCAAACACCTGAAATTTTGACACCGCGGGACTCAACATCTACGCCATCAGCCCCCGATTCAAAACCTCCAACTTTATCTCATAATTATGTAATTACAATTCAACGACTAGATGATGTTGTTAGCATGCTGGATCTGTTTTTGATATCTGAAGAGTTGGAAGATGTACAAAAGGATCTAAAGATAGACGTACAGGTTATAGGCAGGACACGGATCCAGATATCGAGTGCGCTCTATGATATCGATGCGGCTAAAAAGATAGTAAACAATCTCAAATCATACCAGGATGGTACATGCAGTGGAGAGATGACAATATCATCTGTTAAGGACATCTCTGAATTTCTTACAGATCATGGTGTAAGTTACAGATGAGGGTATATCATTACACACTTGAGACAAGCAAGAGTGGAAAGTCAGTTGCC
>RKRU01000014.1 GCA_007571225.1 Nitrosopumilaceae archaeon
GTCAGAAACGGGCTGTATGTCTTTCCTGCCATTATGGCCACTGTTGCTACCTATTGCTGTTAATATGGAACTACAAAGAAAGCTTCACTTTTTTGAGCAGGCGGCGCCTGGAAGGGAGCCTGAAAACTATCATGTGGGGGGTCCGTTCTACACAAAAGATAGGACAGACCCAGTAGAGCGCTTCATACAGTGGCATAACAACGAACGGCCGCACAGGTCACTTGACTTTGAGAATCTAGAGACGCCTGCAAAGGCATTTGTGCGCAAGATGGCTCCAGACAGGGAAACCCTAGAGAAGGAAGAGGAATCTGAAAACCGAAACAAACATAACAGGAGGGCTAAGCAATAATGATGATGTCAAAACAGAGGGGCATACCCCTTTTCGTCACTCCACACACAAGATGCATGGACTTTAGTTGTAATCAATTAAGCTGTAAAATGATGTTACAAACACAAAACAATCACGCCATAACGTGAATTTGGAAATGATTTTGATATGTCGACTGAAGACTTGGTTGTTTTTCTTCTAAGTGCCAAACTTGCTCAGAAAATTTTTAAGAAAAAAAGGAACAAAAATGATCCGAAATATGGATAAATATATGAGCAAGTACATGAGATATTATACATGTTGGCTGTTTTTTCAAAAACTAATACGGCTGTGATCCGGTCGGATTTTGTGGTGGGCATGCGCAGGACACGGGGCGCCGTGGCTGGGTTCTATCCAGAATACGAGGGTTGGCTAGAGTTCTCTCCATGGGCGCAAATCCCAGCCGTTTGCACCCAATCCAACCTGTTCACAGCCACAACCACACCAAATACACAAAAACGGCATGATTTCACCGCCAATTATATAATCATAAAATCAGTCGTACCATCTATGGCACCTGTCGGATCTTAATCTACAACACAATCAAACTAGGATCTGCCATATTTTTGACAAAGTCATCATCTAAGACTGGCTGGGGTCCGTATTCTAGAGAGAGCCCTAGCCAGTCCTCGTATTCTGGTTAGAGACAAAGTAGAGGGTTGATACGGGATATGTAGAGTCGGCCGCTTAACACATGACTATCTGTAGACTCTAAGGAGATGTTGCGCATCTGTCTCTGGTAGTCTGGATATGCAGTCAGGGCATCCGACTTGGATTCTCAAATTCCAGACGACCTTATACAACAGACTCACGCAACAGCAAAATTCAAAAAAGCATACATAGAAATCTCTCTCATATAGTGACCCAAAAGTACAGACACGGTCAAAGCGTAAAGACAGATTCCAGATCAGAACCGGTCATATCTAGCGCGTTCAAGATCCCTGTCATCTTTTGATTCCTTCTTCCATTCCTTGTAGTGCGCCTTGCACAAGACGGATTTTCTTCCGGCGCCAGACACACGCAGCCCCGCACTTTCAACCTTGAGAGTATTTAGCGATCGTGCACCCTCGTCGTCGCAGCCGTCCACATTGCATTTTGCACCCTTGCTTACAATGCCCATACTATTGTACACAAACCAGACTATTTAATCATGTACCATCTACAGCTGTATTTCCAGCGCAATGGTATTAGACAACAGGGCTGAAAAACAGAACGCGCCGGTCCGGCCGTAACGCAAAGACAAGAAAGTGGAAGACAGAATTGCAAAGTATGGCAGTCGTGAACTTGTCAACTGCTCCAAGAACCAAGTTGTGTGGTAGCACAGTCCAAGAGACTCGCAGCCTGTCCTCAGTGGTGGGCCATTCCCAAATTTTAGACATGCAATTCTCCAGTCTCTGCATGATACAAGTGTGCAACATCATATGGTAGGAGATAGTACGACACTACGGCAGGTCATAATCGTGCCGCACTCCCCGCTGTCGGACAAGATGCCCGGTATCAGTCAAGAGTGGAGTGCGGCACACTGCAATGCCGGCGGGCTACGCTCTTCCAATCGGATCTACCAGATTGCCACACATGAAGATCATCGCCCGTCTTAAATAGTATGAGCATACCTCCACGTTATATGTTACCTCACCCTCCTTCACCCCCTCACCACACTGGTGTTGGTATTGTATAGAACCGATAGATCAATATATGATCAGTGCAAATCATGTTTATGAGATGCAAATAAGCCATCCTATACAGTGAGATTGCCAGACTGCACGGAGTGATTGATGCGGCAAAAGAGTGGGATGCGCAGAAAGATAATACCATAAACCAGCTGAAGGTCAAAAACACGAGGCTGAACGCGGCAGTTGCAACCAAACATGTCTGTGCAGGGTGCAGTATCCAAGCCGGGAAAAACAACCTCTTTCCGACACACTGCACCACAGTTTAATACCCCCGTCAAACATCGCGGATCATTAAATGAAGAGCACATACTCGTTTGAAGAGGGGGACGGTGGTAACCGTAAGCTGTTAGGAGGCAAGGGCGCGGGCCTGTGCGAGATGACGCGATTGGAACTTCCAGTCCCGCCTGGATTTACCATTACCACAGATGTGTGTACCGATTATTATCGAAGCGGCAGGACTCTTCCTGACGGCCTTATGGCGGAGATCAAAAGCCAGATCAGTAAAATGGAGGAGAAGACGGGCAAGCAGTGGGGCTCAAAAGACAATCCCCTCTTGGTCTCCGTGCGTTCGGGAGCGGCAATATCCATGCCTGGAATGATGGATACCATACTGAACCTCGGACTCAACGACGAGACCGTAGAGGGCCTTGCAGGCAAGAGCGGCAACCTGAGATTTGCGTGGGATTCATACCGCAGGTTTGTACAGCTATTTGGAAAGGTCGTATTTGGAATAGACGACAGCCTCTTCGACAACGTATTGAAGGCCAAAAAGAAAGAGATCGGTGCGGAGAACGATTCTGACCTAGACGCAGACTCGCTTGTCGATATAACACGGAAGTTTCAGACGATCTGCCAGGAGAGGCGCGGGAGCGGGTTCCCATCGGATCCCACCGAACAACTCGAACTTGCAATAAGAGCAGTCTTTGACAGCTGGATGGGGGAGCGTGCTGTGGTATACAGAACTAAGAACAAGATTACCCGTGATGTGGCGTCGGGGACTGGTGTGAACGTGGTTGCAATGGTGTTTGGAAATATGGGGGACGACTGCGCAACTGGCGTGGTGTTCACTAGAAACCCCGGTGACGGCTCCAGGCAGATCTACGGTGAGTACCTCCAGAATGCACAGGGTGAGGATGTCGTGGCGGGGGTCAGGACGGGCAAGCAGGTCCACCTGATGAGAGAAGAGATGCCTGACTCTTACAGGGAGCTGGCAAGCACATGCGAGAAACTGGAGAACCATTTTCGGGAACCGCAGGACATTGAATTTACGATAGAGCAGGGTAGGTTCTACCTGCTACAGACTAGGAGCGCAAAGATGAATGCGGCAGGTATGATAAAGACGTCGATAGACATGGTAAGCGAGGGCATGATAGACAAGGACAGGGCTCTGGCGCGCCTGCAAGCAGAGCAGCTAGAACAGCTCCTGCACGATACGTTGGATCCTGACAAGTCAAGCGGCCATAAAAGACTGGCAGAGGGTATAGCAGCTTCGCCTGGGGCCGCAAGTGGAATGGCCGTATTTGATGTAAAGAGGGCAACTGAGAGCGGCAGGAGCGGCAACAGCGTAATACTTGTCCGCGAGGAGACAAAACCTGAGGATGTTCCTGCATTCTTCGAGTCGGCCGGCATACTTACCAGCCGGGGAGGCAAGACGTCACATGCGGCGGTGGTTGCAAGGGGAATGGGCAAGCCGTGCATAGTGGGTTGTGCTGGCTTGAAGATCGATTATGCATCCTCGCGATGTATCACGGCCGACGGTAGCACGATAAAAGAGGGGGATGTCATAACAATAGACGGCAGTTCCGGCAAGGTGTACGCAGGCAGCATACCCACCATCAGGCCACAGATTACAAGCGACTTTAAGCGTATATTGGAGTGGGCAGACGAGGCAAAGCGGCTAGGTGTAAGGGCAAACGCCGACACACCTGAATCGGCGGCGCTCGCAAGGCAGTACGGCGCAGAAGGTATAGGGTTGTGTCGCACCGAACGTATGTTCAACGGGAGCGACAGGATCGGGCTGTTTGTCCGAATGATAATGGCCCAAGACTCTGAGGAGAGGAAGGGGCTACTAGAGGAACTTGGCCGGCTGCAAGAAGACGACTTTGTAAAGATTTTTGAGGCCATGAAGGGCTACAAGGTTACCATACGACTGCTTGATCCCCCTCTGCACGAATTCCTTCCCAACCCAGAGGAGCAGGCGGCCAGGGTGCGAAGCCTAGAGGATAGGCCATCAGACGGCTCCCCTGCGGCATCAGAAAGGGAGCTGGCAGAGGCCAGGACGGTACTTGCTAGGGCGCGCGAGCTAGTAGAAGTCAACCCCATGATGGGCCATCGTGGCGTCCGGGTGGGAATTACGTACCCAGACATATACCGCATGCAGATACGCGCAGTATTTGAGGCGCTAGCGACACTTCACAAAAGGAACGTAGAGGTGTATCCACAGATCATGATTCCACAGGTGAGTAGCATAGATGAGCTTGATCATATAAAGAGGATATTCGACGAGGTCAGAGAGGAGATGGAGGAGAAGCATGAGAAGAATCTTCGAGTCAACTTTGGTACTATGATAGAAGTGGTCAGGGCCGCGCTTACCGCAGACGAGCTTGCGCGTACCGCGGAATTCTTTAGTTATGGTACAAATGACCTTACACAGGGAACGTTCAGCTTCAGCAGAGAAGATGTGGAGGAGAAGTTCATTCCAGAGTATATGGCAAAGGGCCTGCTTGAGCGGAACCCATTCCAGTCCATCGACAGGACTGGTGTGGGCAGACTGATAAGGTTGTGCATGGGACTGGGCCTCAAAAGGCGTGCCGAACTGGAGGTCGGTATCTGCGGCGAGCACGGCGGCGACCCTAATTCAATTGTCTTCTGTCATGGCGAGGGCTTAGACTATGTAAGTGCGTCGCCCCATAGGATACCCATTGCGATAGTTGCAGCGGCCCAAGCGGCCATAATGGACAAATCCAAAGATGGAGAGAGGTAACATAGCTGTTTACGTTTGGCGTAAACAATTTGCCAAATTTGTGCTTAGAATCGATCATTCAGGCGTGGGGGATGTGAGTCTGTTGCATAATGTCGTCTGGGATTTGTGAATCCAAGTCGAATACCCTGACTGCATACGGAGACTACTGGAGACGGATGCGCAGCATCCACCAGATTCTATAGACAGTCATGTGTTAAGCAACCGACTCTTCGTATTCCTATCACCCTGTTATGGAATAGTGCAGTTTGATGGTTATGGAGATGATGCTGGGCCCGCGTGATGGATTCAACGAGGTAGGAATGATAGTAACGTCAACATATTCTAAGATATCTTGGTCTGCGTCACCCATTGTTTATTTTTTTGGATTTATTTCAGCTCAACATAATGAAGTTCAGATACAAGGACCTGAAAAGAATTTATCAGATAGATTTGAGTTCAACGCTTTGAGTGGATCTGTAACAGAAAATCAGCCATATTTTGGCATTCAAATTTATAAAACAGATGCTGTCCTTGTATCTCAAGTATTTTGACCCCGTTTTCTCTCTTTTCTTCAAAAAATGGTTGGTTTGCTCTCTTCATTGTGACTGGTTGCGGAGCAGGGTATTATTTTGGTGGCACGATTGTGTTTCTTATGGGTAGGGGGATTACGTATGATTTGATTATAGTAGGAGCTAGCATGGCTATCGTATGTGGATTGAGTGCACGCGTATTAAAGAGGCGGTGGAACGTATCTTATCTCCACATCATATCCCTTTTGGCAGTTGGTATGATTTTGCAGAACAAAATATGAGTATGATTTATGGCGTTTGAGGACAGTATTTTTTTCCTAGGTGAACCTGTAGGGTGCCCGTTTTCGTTATGGTGTCCGGGGGCGTTGTCTGGATCTTTTGTCGTTAAAGGACCGGCGTTGTCCAGATGGCCTCTTCTTGGATTGTTGCAGTTGATTGGGATGGTTTTGGGGCAGGGCCGGATTTCTGGCGGATTTTATACCGTATTCTGATCCTGTAGTGTAATATGAATAGTTTGTACTGGATTTGTACACGGCCTGCGCCGGGCGGTGCTAGCGACCTCACCATACAGCCACACCACTGGATTGCAACGGATGCGGGGCGGAGCGCTGTCTGAATTTAAGCACTGGTGGGTCTCTCACACGCATCATGCCGCCGGACCCCTGCGAATGAAAGGACCACCTTCACAGGACCCCTCTGGAAGATGTCTCCCCTATCTGGCCGGATCGGATTCGTATCGCCGCACTATGCCGCCGTACGCACTAGGACCATTTCTTTTACCTGTCACAAGGCCGGATACGGCCAATCATTTCATATCATCAACGACAAAGTGATCCTAGGTACGCCATAATATCCGATTTAGAGAGAAAACACTCGCCCACAAAATTCAACATAATAGCGAATTAAAAAAAGGTAGCGTAATTGGTAACGCTACGGGCCGAGAACTTGGTTTTATTAGATGATAATTTCCAAATAAACCTTGTGTACTGGTAGTGTTGATGGTAACACAGTGGGCCGAGAATTCGTTGATCCAGGTTAAAATCCTGGTCAGTCCACGCTAAAAATTCTTGGATAAGCAACACTGCAATATATTGTACATCTTTGAATGTATGTATGTAATTCTCGATTAACTTGTTACGGCCGACATATTGCATGCTTGGCAGAACCGCAATCTGACTACATCTCTGGAGGGGACATTATAAAATATGGCGTCAGCAATAAGCAGGACATGCTACCAAGAATCGAATCCATCAGGCAGATGAGGCAAAAGATCGACATTACGCAGAAGAGGCTGGCCGAGATGACTGGCGTCAGCACCTCAATGATAAACCAGGTAGAGTCGGGTAGATGCAGGCCGAGTTATGACACGGCAAAGCGGATATTTGACGCCCTAGCAAGACTTGAGGGCGAGTCGTACTCGCACTCTGTGGGGGACTTTTGCAGCGGCGATGTGGTGATGCTAGAGCCGTCAAACACACTACACGAGGCCATAAAAAAGATGCATGAATACTCGATAAGCCAGATTCCAGTATTTGAGGACGGGACGAAGGTCGTGGGGGTGGTCACGGAGGACGGGATTGTAAGGCACCTAGCAGATGTTGGTGAAGCGGGACTCAAAAAGGCCAGGCTGTCAGACACGATGGAACCGGCTCCACCCGTAGTGGACCACAAGACGCCGGCAAACGTGCTGGTGCCACTTATTAGATACTCAAAATGCGTGCTGGTCTCGAGGGATTCGGAGATTGTGGGGATAATCACTGCATCGGACACGCTTAAGGTAATGGAGTACTAATCGTACGGTGGCGGCGCGGGGTATGCCGCAGACTCTAGGGTGGAAGAGTGGGAAGGGTAAAACAAGCTGTTAAAGTAGCGCTCCATGTCTTTGACCCATCTCACTGACACACTCCACCACTGACACACTCCACCACTGACACACTCCACCACTGACACACTCCACCACTGACACACTCCACCACTGACACACTCCACCAC
>RKRU01000191.1 GCA_007571225.1 Nitrosopumilaceae archaeon
CCTGCAAGCTGCCTGTATGGAAGGTGAAATGTGGCGCGGATCGAGGCAACTACTGCAATCATGCTTTCGGCATATCGGAAGGGAGCTCCGTTCTTGTGGTGGTTTGCCTTCTTCAACTCTTTGTCCCAGTTGGAACTGTACGTTATAATCAGGCTCCTGCCGCGGTCTACATACTTTTGGTTGTCGTATTTCACCAACCTTATTCTACAATAGTGATCAATAAAGGTTTCGGGCAGCCTCAACTCAACATTTCTTGGCTAAGCCAGCAACCAAGTCCATGTCAGGCAGGGTTAGGCAGCTCCAACCCGGCATTTCTTGGCTAAGCCAGCAACCAAGTCCATGTCAGGCAGGGTTAGGCAACAAACTTTCACTAGAACCGGTCTTATCTGAGATTAGCTAGATCACGAGTTTTGGAGAGAACCTATTCCTAGTCCAGTATGATCGAGAATGCCACAAGATCCCCCTTACTGCCCGTGAGGAACTTCATTACACGCGCTGCAAGGCCGTATTTTTTGTTCCTAGCCTTCACGGCCTCTCCGGTCTCCGTCCCATCAAGAACCGTCGCCGTCCCATTTGTCCATCTGCCCGTGACGTGTCCCTTTATAGTACACTCTGCAATCCTGACCTTTGGATTGTTTTTAATCCGCTTCATCTTGCCGGTCTTGGATCTAGTCACCACGAATATTTTGTCGTCCTTTACAAAGAACCAGACAGGTGTCTGTACGGGTTCGCCGTTCCTCTTGTATGTCTCCACATTTATGTACTTTTTTGCTTGGAGCTCGTCTGGTTGCATGGCCTGTCATGCAGTCACGGGCATAAAAACAGATCCGTTACAAGAGTGAAATGGGAAAAGTCAGACATGACGATCCAGAAGGATGGGGGGGACATAGAAGAGGGACGAGGTGGTTTTGATACACTACTGCACATCTGACTACACACATATGACAACACACCCCATCACAACCAAACAGCATACCTAGGAATCGGCGCCCCCACAATCATACTATAGAATGCCCCCAACGGCAAAACAGCAGTACTCGTCCCATTACGTCCTGCCCCATTCCGTCCTGTCCGTCTCCTGCAGTCCCGGCCCCGCCGACCGCTGCAGATCGTACGGGCGGACCCATTAGAGGCACTAGGACCGTTGGCCGGTCTTCATCTGTCCGTAGTAAAGGCAGAAGATATTCGTTCAAGATAGAATAAATCAGTGCCTACAATGTGGATTAGAGTACGGATATTTTTTTCTTTTACTACGTACAACATGTATGGACATCTGCAAGGCTCAACACAGATACAGCAGTATGGCCACAGTCACTTCTTTTTGATCTGGATTATAGCCCCGATCTCAGTCATGGCATCAAGGGGCAGGCTGGAGGCCCCCACTGCCATTCTGCTGTGGCCGCCCCGCTCGCTGCCAAAGATCTCCACAAGCAGGTCGGATGCGGCGTTGATGACCTTTGGATGCTGTGTAAATTCAGGCACACAGTTTACAAACCCATTCAGGGCGACTATCTTGGCCACATCCTCAAGGTTACCAAGCTCGCGCTTGACCTGTGCCAGTATGTTGATCACGCACAGTCTGGCCGATTCCTGTGCAGTAACTATATTGGCATCTGAGGTCTTGCCCGTATAACAGACGCGGCCGTCCCTTACTGGAACCTGGCCTGATACATACAACATACTGTCGATTCTCACTACAGAAACGTACGAACCTGCCGGGTTTGGGGATTCTGGGAGATCATGTATTCCAATCTCCCGGAGCCTTTCATCGATCATTTTAGCTGTTACCACAAATACGGGTTTTTAATTTTTGCTTAGGCGGATGTGCGCCTTCTCACCACCATCACCACTATCGCTCTTTGTCCTGCCGTTCTGAATAATTGTTCTAGTCTTGTATCCGTGTACTTGAAGATACCTGTCAAGTATTGAGACCCATGGAAGGGAGCCTCCGCTGTTTCTAGGTGACTCTACTGTAATGCTCTGGCTGCCCACCTCCATCCTTGCATGTCCCGAACAAGTGATCTGCATTATGACATCGATCATGGACAACACATCATCAAACGTCTTGTCCGTAAGCGCGATACCGTTCTTCTCAAGCAGATCGTACAGATCAGACTTTGCGCCATCAGACTGTATCAAAAACCTCATGACGTACGGCAGGCCCATGCTGGTTATCGTGTTTATAATAAAACAGACCTCCTGTGCCTCTTCATAAGTCATGTCTGCTAGGACATCTGTCTCCATGGCCTTCTGCCAGAGCGCCTCAAAGGCGCTTGACTGGCTCAAGCCTAGGATATCCGTAGAAGAGAAGATCGCCCCGCGGCCATCCCTGTCGTCTAGTATCAGGACCTCCGCCCTATCAAAGACAAGGCAGTTCTGGGCACAGTCTGCAGCCCGGACAGATACATTCCTTGACAGAGCTTGGAATGCGGCAAGGCCGATCATGTTTGCAGGCATTACAACCCGGATCTCGACGCCCTTTCTGCCGGCTGCAAGTATCTGTTCCTTGCATTCTACCAATAGTCCAAGCCCGAACTGGTCCACCACGACCATAACCGACGACTCTGCGCCGTCTATCATAGTGCGCATCTGGCCCAGCACGCTGCCGGCACCTATCTGTACATACCTCTTCTCCTCTGAATTTCTGGACCTCCTGCTCTCATCGCTTGCCTTTTTCAGGTCGGCGACAAGCGTGTTCATGGTAGTAACCTTTTGAATCTGTTCGTGTATTATGGTATCAAAGGCGTCCTCCGGCGGTATTGCAGTACACATTACGGGCTTGCCCTTGGAGGTGGTAGCAAGCCCCTTACTCTCAAGTTTTGACATAGTCGAGTATATCTTTGTCCGTGGTATCTCCGAATAATATGCCAAGTCACTTGCAGACATGGGACCACGTGAGATCAGCGTGACGTATGATTTTGCCTCGTACCTGCTCAGTCCGAATTCCTCCAGACTTACTGTAAGGTGCGCGCTGTTGTTAGTCATGTTGTTATCTACATGTAATACTAGGTAAATACACCACACTAAAATTATTTACATATTGGTCAAAAAAAGCTGTGTTTGTCCGGATTTAAAAAGATCATTTTATCAGGACATGCATACGAGTATGTCACAGACACGAACGGGGACAGCAGACATGCAAGTAACCGTCCCGTGGTGTAACCGCGGCTAACAGACACAGTGATACACCGCTCTAAAATATGAAATTTTCAAAAATGTAGTGTGTCTACCACAGATAACACAAACAGGAGAAAAAGGCCGCACGACCACGGCATGCCAGAGCTAGTATCAATACTTCCACGCCTGAATCACTCCATGATGTTGATTGACAGGATCATCGCAACCTTGAGAGAATGCCAGAGGGTCTCAAGGGTGTCAAACAGGCACCTGCGACACGATCTTGATACAACCAACCCCGACCAAGTAAGGGCTCTGAGTAACGAAAGAATTCAGACCTTCCTGCTACAGGCCCTCCTGGCCGCCCGGTCAGGACTATCGCGCGAGGCCTGCAGTATGTCTGAGATGCCAGACATGCTGCTTCCCGTCTTGTTTATAATGCGCACAATCAGGGCGCAGCTCTTTGATATGGTTCCAGAGTGCGGCCGGCAGATCTCAGAAGCATCCGTATATGTCGGAAGCATAATAATCGATACTGCCATGCTTGCAGAGGCCCGATTTGGCACAGCAGGCTCAAACTCTAGGGCGCTAGAGATGCTAGATGAAATAAAAATGACAACGGACTCTAAATTAAGCAAGCAATATCCTAATCTTATAGTATCCAAACTATACAGTATATGCTATTAGGGATAAAGAGGGATGCTACAGGTATCACGAACATGGATCAAGTAAGGGATGCTACAGGCAAGATAGGTGCAGAAGTGCAGAGGCGGCGCCCCGACAATACAAAAAAGACTGCCGAATCCGCTACAAATGATGCCGGTACCACATCAGGTACTGCTTCAGGCACCACATCAGGTACTGCTTCAGGCACCACATCAGGTACCACTTCAAGTACGCCCGACGCTGCTGCCGGTACGTACGACAGTATGATAGGCAACGTTGATCTCAGGACGCTCACAGACGAAGAACTAGCAGACATGAACCAGTTGGTTGCCATTACAGAATACATACTTGCAAGACATGAGGATAAAAAAGACCTGCACAACATACTAAAGTCATTTGCAGGTACGATCCACAAGTCAGTCGAGTCACTAGGTACGATCGACGATGAGATTCGCGAGATGATACTTGCCACGCAGAGCTCGCTTGGACGCATGAACGACATACATACCACCATGTGGGAAGGGGTGGATGCAGGATCAGACACAAAGATGTAGCATGGTGTGGCCGGACTCAGAAACACCATCACAGGGCACGATGGGGTAGGGCATGGTGTGGCAAAAAGACATGCCTGCATCTTCTGGGGCCGCAGTTAAATTTTATATATCCATAAACTAGTGCAAATAATTTGACCAACTCTTGCAAACTAGTTGACTCTATAATATGTCAATGGATACTGCAATAGAATAGTAGAAAGAATATGAGTCAAGCACCAAAAGATCCCGAATCTCCCAGACCACCGGCGGATTCATCCAACAACAACATACCATGGAATGCACCACAAAAACTAGAACAGACAGCAAGCAAGAATGCAACTGAGGCCATCAAGTTTGATTCCCAAGGCGCGCGCGGCATGGCAATTACACACTATCAGAAGGCCGTGGACGCCCTAGTGAACCTGATAAACCTGTATCAGAATAGCAAGCTGAACTCGGTCTACAAAGAAAGGTGTGACGCATACCGCAAGAGAATCGATGCACTGCAGCAAGCGCACGGAATAGAACCTGCAGTAGATCCCAGCGCATCCCCAGAAGAACAAAAACAGTCGATCGAGCGCCAAGAGGCCGAGAACGACTTTGAGGACCTTGTAATGCGGGAGAAGCCGGACGTCACGTGGGACCAAGTCATAGGGCTAGATGAGGCAAAGCGCTCGCTGCGCGAGTCGATCGTATATCCGACCAAGAGGCCGGATCTCTTCCCTCTAGGCTGGCCCAAGGGAATGCTGCTGTACGGACCCCCAGGCACCGGAAAGACTATGCTAGCTGCTGCGACTGCAAACGAGATGGACGGCTACTTTATCAACGTGGATGCGTCCACGATGATGAGCAAGTGGCTTGGGGAGGCCGAGAAGAACATCTCAAAGCTCTTCGAGATGGCCCGGCATTATGCAGAAAAGGAGGGAAAGCCTGTCATTCTGTTTATGGACGAGGTCGACTCGCTGCTAGGTACACGCTCAAGCGAGATAGGAGGGGAAGTGCGTTCAAGGAACCAGTTCCTTACCGAGATGGATGGCATAAACAGCAAAAGTAAGCAGCTCATGCTTTACGTGATAGGCGCCACAAACAAGCCGTGGAGCCTAGACTGGCCCTTCCTGCGCAGGTTCCCAAAGAGAATCTATGTCGCGCTGCCCACACTAAACGCACGACAGAACCTCTTTGAGCAGTACACGGCACCGCTCAAGACAGACTATCGTCTGAACAACGGCGCCCTTGCAAAGCTCTTTGACGGATACAGCGCAAGCGACATCAAAGACGTATGCCAAGCAGCACAGATAATGACCGTACACGAGATATTCAATGCGCCAGACTACCGGGAACCTGTCGAGGGGGAAGATCTTCCAAAGCCAAGAGATCTAACCATGGCAGATTTTAAGAGGATCATGGAACGAAGAAAGCCCAGCGTCTCCAACGAGATGATACGGGGCTACCACAAATGGAGCGAGACGTATCAGGCTCTATAGCCTGCTACCTCTTTATTTTTTATATATGTTCAGGATGCATCACTCTACCCATCTCCCACATGGACCGGCAACCCTACCAACATGGCCTCAGCCATCCGGTATGGCATAAAAACAGGGCATAAGGAACACCTTAGGCAATACAGTACAGTGCATGTTGTTCGCTCGAGGCCGCCCTCGATCTCCATGCTGGAGTCCCACGCAGTGTAGTGCATAGCATCTCATTGATTTTGTATGTTTTTTGGCATATTACGGGAATTACATACAAAAGTTCAAAGCTGTACGATAACCCAATTCTTCTGAAAATTTGATGGTGTGAAGGTGGCGTGGTATGATATGAATGTGGGTTCTATCCAAAATATAGCGGCTGGCTGGTCTCAGACAGGCACTGATCAGTCTCAGACAATATCACTTCCCATGTTGTGTCCCCTTTACACTATCAAATTCTCAGAAGAATTGGGTTATCGTACAGCTTTGAACTTTTGTATGTAATTCCCCATATTACAGTGCTTTCCAAAATACGTGACCCTGCTAGTCTCAGATAATACCCAGCTAGTGGTAGATACATTTAGTCACGTTTAGTCAATTTACCGCACATGGGTTTGATTTGGATTGGCCGAGACTCGCATGTTGAGTGTATTGTACTTGTCTACACGTATGAGTGCTTCTGCTTTAGAAAAAAATCCCAAGATTGCGCTGAAGCAGTATTGGAATCATTTTGTTCGGCCTCTTTCTCGGCGCGCCATTGCCTCACTGATTCGTCAAAGTCGGATTGCATGAGTTCAAGTTCTTCATCAGTGAGCGGTCTAGTGTTCTCATACGCCCATATAAAATCATCACAATCTACAATATCGTCATATTGGCAGAATGATAGTTGATTCTGCAACGCCCACCAGTCTGGATCAGACTCCCATAGATCAAACGGTGGCTCGGCGAACATGGTGGCCCTGTTGTTGTGGTAGTGAACATGGTCAATTCTATGGAGGTTGTCGGGATTGCCTCCCACAAGGTCAAGCATGGCCTGTTCCACACCTTCCAATGTAGGAGGTACGTCAAACGTCTTCAGTAGCCATTCATGGTACCTAATCAGTTTCTCATCTTCTACGGGGTTGTAAATGCCTTGCAGTATCTCCTTTTGGACGACCAGCGCCGACAGATATTCTACTACCAACTCGTCTTCCGGATGAAACTCCTGTTCAAACTCATATTGTGCCACCCACGTATCGCGCGCTATTATGTTGTGCACATGACCCAGTTCGGCCTCGTCTGCATTACGATACCATTCAATCCATGCCTCATGCGCGAGGGTATGATTGTCATCATAGTCGTTTATTTGAACATTTATCTCGGGCGTTACGGGAATCACCAAAAGCAATACCACAAATACCGCGATCAGTACAACCGTACCACTCCCTGCATAAAGTACGATCTTATTCATAAGACAGTTAGGTTGATATGATATATGCATATTTTGGTTGTCAATAGTTGGAAATGTGTTTCGATGGCAAAAAGACCGAATTATTGCGGCGATCCACAGGCCCACGGGGATCAAACAAAAATAATCGAAATGTGGACGACGTTATTATTTTGGTTGTGATCAGTTTTGGTTCACACCCTTGTTGTTGGCAGCACAATCATGTCGCCGTTCCTCTGCAGTGTCCAGGTTGTGATCAGTTTTGGGTTCACACCCTTGTTGTTGGCGCGTAGTAACTCCCAATTATCTATCTTCTAGGCGTAATATGTCAAAAAACATACAAAAACCAATGAGAGACACTACGTATGGATCCCCTGACACACAAAAACACACCACACAAACTACATACCGCCTACGTCATACCGAGATTATCAACAGTATCTCAGAACATCTAAAAAACACAGTTTTCCGAACCAATAACATCCAGATTGACTGCCCGTACACATCTTACCCCACAGTCTGAATAACCAAAATCGCAAAAATGCCCAAAAACACCTCGAAAAAACATGTTTTTCAAAGAGATTTGAGTTAACTGTAGTCGGGCAGGGTCATGCTACCTGCGTTGATAAAAATTTAAATTTATACAAAAACCGACTCAATGAGGGTTAAAATCACCACAAGAAGTTCAAAGTACGTACAGAGGTTTGGCAAGCTGGTTCTCGACGATGGAACTGTCCTTGATGGGGAGGGTTTTGGAGGGGCGGCCACGGTGTTCGGCGAGGTCGTGTTCAATACTGGAATGGTCGGGTATAATGAAGCCCTGACCGATCCGTCCTACAACGGCCAGCTTCTTACACTCACCTATCCCTTGGTGGGCAACTACGGCGTGCCCGATCCGTCCATATGTGATGACGACGGAATACCAAAGTACTTTGAGTCAGACTGCATCCAGGCGCGCGGACTTGTGGTACACGAGCTCTCCTCGATTGCAAGCCACTGGAACATGCACATGACCCTAGATGAATGGATGCACAAAGAGTGTATTCCCGGGATTGCCAGAATCGATACGCGCGCGCTCACAAAGCGCCTGCGCGAGGGCGGCGTTATGATGGCGGCCCTCGCAGTATCGGAGACTGAGATAGACGAAGAGTCCCTCAAAAGGAACCTAGAGTCTGCCACGCCCTACAGAAACGAACAGTTTATGGACTCAGTCTCCACCCAAAAACCGCTCGCATACGGATACGACATCAGCAACAACAGCAACACAGGCGCCAGACAGGATACGAGGGACGGCAACAACGATGCAGACGGCGGCCTCGTCGTCGTAATAGATACGGGAGCCAAGCATGCAATACTGCGCAACATACGCGCGCTCGGATACGGCGTAATAGTACTGCCGTGGAACACATCCTATGAGACCATAATGTCATACAAGCCTCAGGGAGTCGTACTCAGCAGCGGTCCAGGTGACCCAGAAAAGTGCCCGCAGACCATAACGACTGCTAGGCAGCTGATCAAAAACGACATACCCACCCTTGGAATATGTCTCGGAGCACAGATACTCGGACTTGCAGGAAACGCCAGTACGTACAAGCTAAAGTACGGACATAGGGGACAGAACAAGCCGTGCATAAACCTAGAGACGGGACGGATATACGTGACAAGCCAGAACCACGGATATGGTATATCCCCCGACTCCCTGCAAGACTCGGAGTTTGACTTGTGGTTTGCAAACGCCGATGATAAAACGGTGGAGGGAATAAGGCACAGATCGAGTAGGTGCATAGCCGTCCAGTTTCACCCAGAGGCATCCCCGGGGCCGTACGACTGCAGGTTCGTCTTTGAGGATCTAAAACGCCTTATTGAAGGGGGCAGGAGGCAGCAACAGTGATCGAGAGAGGAGGTGATGTAAACAACTGCCAAAGAATGAATCCCTAAAGAAGATTCTCGTGCTTGGAAGCGGGGCAATCAAGATCGGAGAAGCCGGCGAAAGTCGTTAAAGCGGCCGCCAATTCGACTACTCCGGTAGCCAGTGCCTCAAGGCCATACACGAGGACGGACTTGGAAGCGTGCTCATCAATCCCAATATAGCAACGATCCAGACAGATACGCGTTTTGCCGACAAGGTCTACCTGCTTCCCGTAACTCCAGACTATGTGACGTCGGTGATCGAGAAGGAGAGGCCCGACGGAATTATGCTGGCCTATGGGGGACAGACCGCGCTCAACTGTGGTGTAAGGCTAGAAGAGTCTGGAGTTTTAGGTAAGTATGGAATACGTGTGCTAGGCACACCCGTGGATGGAATAAAGAAGACCGAAGACAGGCAGTTCTTCAAGGACTCCATGCGGGAGGCCGGGGTGCCCGTACTGCGAAGCAGGACGGTTACAAACTTTACAGACGCCAAATCCGCAGCAGAGGAGCTGTCGTATCCGGTTATAATACGCGTTGCATATACGCTTGGAGGCCGTGGCGGAGGAGTCGCCTACAACGAGATAGAGCTCCACGAGATTGTAGAGCGCGGACTAAAGGCAAGCCTAGTGGGCCAGGTCCTGATAGAGGAGTATATCGGTAGCTGGAAGCAGATCGAATATGAGGTGATGCAAGACTATGGAGGAAACAACGTCATAGTATGCAACATGGAGAACGTACTTTCTATGAGGGTCCATACGGGGGACAACATAGTAGTCGCCCCCTCACAGACCATAAACAATGCAGAATACCACATGCTCCGCTCTGCCGCGCTCCGCGCGACTGGACATGTGGGAATTGTAGGAGAGTGTAACATCCAGTATGCCCTGGCCCCCGACTCAGACCGCTATGTGGCAATAGAGATAAACCCGAGGCTCTCTAGGTCGTCGGCGCTTGCAAGCAAGGCTACAGGATATCCGCTTGCATACATGTCGGCAAAGATAGGACTTGGATACAGCCTCTCCGAACTTATAAACCGCATAACAAAGAGTACGACGGCGTGCTTTGAACCTTCACTTGACTATATAGTATGCAAGCACCCAAGATGGGACTTTTCAAAGTTCGAGATGGCCAACAGGCGCCTAGGCACCACCATGAAGTCAGTAGGCGAGGTGATGGCCATAGGGCGCACGTTCGAAGAGGCTCTACAAAAGTCGATCCGTATGCTAGATATTGGAAACGACGGTCTGGTACTGAACCGCAACGACATGGATATGACGCGCCGCAAAAGCCGAAGTCGAAGCCACCAGCACATATCCAAAGACAGCAATACGTACGGTAGCAACCGTGGCAGTACCATTACAGGAGAAGGAAGCACCGAACCGCCCGACATAGAGTTGATAGAGGACGGCCTCTCCCACCATGACGACCACATACTGTACAATGTTGCAGACGCAATCAAGTCTGGGATTACAACCGAACGCATAAACCTCCTGTCGTCCATAGATCCATGGTTCATAGAAAAGATACGCAACATAACTGAAATCGAGGGACGGCTGCAGCAGAAGAAGAAGAAGAGTATGGACTACCTGCCTGCCCCCCCGATACTATGGGAGGCCAAGAAGGCAGGCTTTGCAGACAGGCAGATTGCACGCGCCCTAGGGAGAGACGCAGTCCAGATACGGGAGATGCGCAAATCAGCAGGAGTGATCCCTGTAATAAAGCAGATCGACACGCTTGCAGCGGAGTGGCCCGCCGTCACAAACTACCTGTACATTACATATGGCGGAAACTCCAACGATATACGCCTAGATGACGACGACAGGGGGATAGTAGTACTGGGCGCAGGCCCGTACCGCATAGGGAGCAGTGTGGAGTTTGACTGGGGGACTGTAAACATGGTCTGGGGCCTGCAGGAGAGCGGCGAGAAGAACGTCATAGTGGTCAACTGCAATCCGGAGACGGTCTCCACGGACTATGATATATGCACACGGCTGTACTTTGAGGAACTTACAGAGGAGCGCCTCCAAGACATTGCCGACTTTGAGTCCCCCAAAGGCGTAATAACCTGCGTGGGCGGCCAGACTGCAAACAACCTGACTACAAGTGCCGCACGGCTGGGGATGCGCATAATGGGGACCAGTGCGCACGATGTGGACAGGGCAGAGGACCGCTCAAAGTTCAGCGCCGAGCTTGACAAGCTGCACATACGGCAGCCGCGGTGGCAGGCCTTTGCAAACCTACACGAGGCCAAGATGTTTGCCAGCTCCGTAGGCTACCCAGTCATCGTGCGCCCCTCGTACGTACTGTCAGGCGCGGCCATGAGGGTCGTCTGGTCGCAAGAGGAGCTGCGCACATACGTAAAGGAGGCAGCCCGCGTCTCCCCGGACCACCCAGTAGTGATATCAAAGTTCATGCTCAATTCACTAGAGGTGGATGTGGACGGAGTATCAGACGGCAGGACCGTCGTGATAGGCTCGATTGTGGAGCATATTGACAGTGCCGGGGTTCATTCAGGAGATGCAACCATGTGCATACCGCCGTGGCGCCTCAGCAACAATACGATAGACACCATAACAGAATATACCAAGAAGATAGCCCTCACGTTCAACGTAAGGGGGCCGTTCAACCTGCAGTTTCTAGTCAACGACGGCGAGGTGTACGTGATCGAGCTGAATATACGGGCCTCGCGCTCCATGCCGTTTGTATCAAAGTTTGTAGGCACCAACCTAGTATCGCTTGCGTCGCGCGCCATACTCGGAAAGGCGCTGCAACCCATACCAGAGGAGCGGTGGCGCCGGACAGGCAAGTACGGAATAAAGGTACCGCAGTTCTCCTTTATGCAGCTTGACGGCGCCGACATCACCCTTGGAGTCGAGATGCAGTCAACAGGGGAGGCGGCCTGCTTTGGTGACGGTTTCTACGACGCGCTCTCAAAAAGCCTAACATCGGTGGGATACAATCTACCCCGTTCTGGCGGCGCCCTGATAACAGTCGGCGGGGCGCACAACAAGGAGAAGCTCGTACCGGTAGTTGCAAAGCTAAAGGACCTAGGCTTTCGTATAATGGCCACCGAGCACACAGCAGAGTTCATAGCAGACAACATAGGCCCCGTGGAGACGGTCCATAAGATATCAGAACCTAGCAGGAAGCCCAACATAGCAGACCTGCTTTACGAGCGCAAGATAGACTTTATACTGAACATACCAAGCACATCCACACTTGAAAAATACATGGGAATGCTAGAGGACGAGTACCAGATAAGGAGAAAGGCACTTGAGTTGGGCGTCCCCGTACTGACCACAGTGGAGCTTGCCAACTCCTTTGTAAAGACGCTTGAATGGCTAAAGACCAACAGTGCCACGATCGATCCGCTCAGGCCGTATGACGGCGCAGATGCAGACAAGCCAGTATAGTTTCAGGGTGCAAAGGGGACACCGTACGGGCCAGTCCTCATGTGGGAACCGTGCGTGGGGTGGAGCCGTTGTAGGCCAAACGACGACCTTGCACCATCACATCATCCAAAGAATGTGGGAACCGTGCGTGGGGTGGAGCCGTTGTAGGTGGAGCCGTACGACAGGATATAATGTTATACGCGGCTTTTGGATTAAACCCATATGAAGAATGTAACCAATAAGGCAAGGTCACTTGTCTCGGCCGGCGGGGTAAAGTTGCACCTCTTCCTGCCCAGCAGGCGAAGCATCATGACCGTGGTGGGCAAGGGGGGGGAGCACTGGGTGGATACAGAATTTGCGTTCTGTTCGTGTCCAGCATACTACTTTGCAACTACTGGAGGCAGAAATGCAGAATGTTACCATCTGGGATCGGCGCTGCTTGCCATTGAGACGGGAGCAGTGGAGAAGACCGAATTTGACGACGAGGAGTTTGACGGCTTTGTGCGCGGGCTGGTCATGGATCTTTGATCCTCCAATTTTAATAGTCAGTAAGCCCCGTATTATAACATGTCAAGTGGTACCGGCAGTGGTCGCAGTGACAGCAGCATGTGGAGCTTCCAAGACGAGGATGGTACCAACAGGGAGGTTGAAAGGATCGCCAACATAATGCTTCACGATGGAATCTCACCAGACGAGCAGGATTCATCAGAGCTTGAAAAGTATACAAGACAGGTAAGGCTAGAGACATGTGGGTTCAGAGGAGACGACGACATCTCCGAGATGTCTGAGACAGACTGTCAAAATGAGGCGGCAAAGAGTATCATATACGAGGCATTATTATACAGAAAACTAAAGAATGTCGCCGACAATTCTGGGAGCATACTAGACCGCGGCTCCAAGTTTGGCGCTGGATTCAGCTAGGGCTCTGCAGGTGTCACTTATCACTGCAGCGGCAGGGTATCGACATCATCTTTGGATACACCCTTCCACAATCCGATCATGCCTTCTGGCTCCACGGTGTCAACCTTTGTGATCTGTTGGATCTTTATGTGATCTGGGTTCGGGGGCATCCACAGCATGGCCATGTAATCGCCCACGGCGCCCACCTTGTTTGGAACTGCCATTATGATCTTTTCTGTATCAAAGCCGGCCCCTATGACGGCTCGGGTTGCCTTTTCTCTCAGGTCCATCCTCCCATGCAAGAAGAGATAGACATTCCTTGTAGTGTCAATTGATGACATGGTTATGCTCGTACTGAATGGTAAATCAACCTTTCTTTCATTTTGGGTGTGTTCTACGAGAATCATACCCCGCATTCTAATTTATCACCAAGATGTAATTTCAGTTTCCAAATGACTGCAGTTAAGATACCACTGCACCCAAAGACACAAAATCCAACGTACTGTTTAGATTCAACATAATCAGTAGTTTGCCGGATTTATGCCCAAAAACAAACATTCGAATAAGGGGAAATGGATTCAAATGTGCAGTTACAACCCAGCATATAGTGCGCAGGCTTCACCGTTAATGCATCTAGGGTCCAGCCGAGGGCCAGAAGGCAGTCACAACCATGCATTAAAGCAGATTGTAAACCGGCCCTACAGGACGCCGCCGCATACGCCTACCGCAGGTCGATGGTCTTGTACTCGCAGCCTTCAGGACCACAGTACTTTCCAACATAGACTGCCTTTGGTCTGTACAGGGCAGGTTTTGGCGCCGCCTCGGCAAACTTCTCCTCGATTATGTGTGCGGCCCATCCGACGACGCGGGATATTGCAAATATCGGGGTGTTCATATCCATGGGTATTCCCAGCATGTAGTATATGGACGCACTGTACAGGTCCACGTTTGGGTATATGTCTCTGTTCTTTTGCGCCTTCATCTCGGCCATGGTCGTAGTCTCCACCTTTTCGGTTATGTCAAACCACCGCTGTCCCGTCTTACGTGCCGCCCTTCTTGACATCTCTTTTAACACCTGTGCCCGGGGATCAAACGTCCTGTACACCGCATGCCCCATTCCCATGATTCGATTGCCCATTCCCATCTGCTCCCTTATCCAAGACTCCACATGTCCAACCTGGTCAATATCAAGCAACATCTTCATGACCTCGGTGTTTGCGCCCCCGTGCAGTTCGCCGCTCAGCGCACCTATCGCGGCGCTTGCCGCAGAGTACATGTGGGCCCTAGTTGATGCTACCTGCCGGGCAGTAAACGTGGATGCGTTGAACGTGTGATCCGCATGTAGTATGAGACAGGTGTCAAATACCTTCTCCACTTCTGGGTCCGGTACCACACCGGACATCATATATAGAAAGTTGCTAGCATGCGTCAATCTTGGATCTGGATCAACTATCTCCAGGCCGTTTCTAAGCCGCTGCCAGCTGGCAACTATTGTAGGTATCTTTGCAATCAGTGTAATCGCCCTATCGTAGCTTGCCTCCTTTGTTGAAAACTCCTCGTCATAGTATCCTGCCAAGGCTGCAACAAACGCTTGGAGCATATCCATTGGATCCGCATCCTTCTTCCAGTTGGCCATGTTGCGTTGCATCTGCTTCGGTATGGCGCGCGCGTCTACCAGCTTAGCCCGAAACTCGTTGAGTTCTGGAAGCGTGGGCAGCCTGTCATACAGCAGTATGTATGCAGTCTCCTCAAACGTGGAGTTCTGTGTAAGGTCTATTATGTCAAACCCGCGGTATATCAGCCTGCCATTCTGTCCGTCGATGTTGGATATACGAGTGTCTGCCACCTCTATTCCCCTAAGGCCGATGTTCTTTGTCTCCACTGTACATGGGGAAATATCGATACTATTTATTCTATTTTGGATGTGTAGCAGACGCAGTCAAGCTTCTCTACTGCTAAATACAGTAGTAGATAAAAATACCAATTCAGCAGCTGTAGCTACGGTTATGGCCAACAAGCAGGGCTCACAATGGTTGTACGATTAATTGAGATGTATATTATATGAATATTTTAATTACAACTACGGTTCTGTCCAGAATACGGGGGCTGGCTAGGGTTCGCTCTAGAATACGGGCCCCAACCTACATGACAACCTGTTTGGAGGAAGGCAGCCTCCTGCCTGAGAATCACATCACGAATTTTAACTTTATAATGCCAGATATTGAGGCAGGGTTGTGGAATTCTCGTCAAAGTTTGAGGCCAAGACAATAGAATCCCAGGTAAGGGAGTACTTGGATTCGGCCGACCTGCGCGGCCAGATCACAGAGTCAGACAGAAGAGAGAAGATCAGGTTTATCGAGGGACCTCCTACCATGAACGGATCACCGCACGCAGGACACCTGCGCGGCAGAGTCATCAAGGACCTGTGGTACAGGTTAAATACACTCCGCGGCATGCAGATAGAGTTCAATGCAGGTTGGGACACGCAGGGCCTGCCCGTCGAACTACAGGCAGAAAAGGAGCTAGGCGTTACCGGCGGCAAAACCCAGGCAATAGAGGAGTTTGGGGTTGAGAGGATAGTTGCAGAGTGCAAGAAGGTCGTGGCCAAGTACACAAAAGAGTGGGTGAATGTGGACCGGATGCTCGGCATCTCACTTGACCACGACAGGGCATACCGCACGCTAGATGACGCGTTTATCGAGAGGGAGTGGAAGGTGTTGCAGAGCGCCCTAGAAGACGGGAACATAAGAGAGGATCACACCGTAATTGCATACTGTCCAAGCTGCCAGACCTCGCTAAGCCATGCCGAGGTGGGGCAGGGATACCGCGAGACGGTTGACCCCTCGCTGTACTATACCGTCAGGCTGGAAAGTGACAGAAAGGACGGAAGCCTGCATGACGCACACCTTGTAGTCTGGACCACGATGCCGTTTACGCTCATAACCGATGCCATGGTCGGAGTACACCCCGACGAGGACTATGTCCATGTCAGGGTGGACGACAATGAGCAGACATGGGTGGTTGGCAAGACACGTCTTGAGGGATTTCTTGCTGAAATAGGGGCACGCGACTTTTACATACTGGGGGCCACAAGAGGCGCGGAACTTGAGGGAATGCGCTACGTGCATCCGCTGCTTGATCTGATAGACGGACTTGCAGGTATGGTAAAAACACATCCGGCCAAATACCACAAGGTGGTGGCCGAAGATTTTGTTGATGTAAATGCAGGCAGCGGCCTGGTCCACATAGCGCCAGCCAACGGCGAGGAGGACATCAGGGTGGCAAGGGAGAGAAATGTAGAGATATTCTCCCCCATAGACGATACTGTAAAGTTCACAGGAGAGGCGGGGGCCAGATACGGCGGACTCTACGTCAGGGATGCCGATGACATTATAGTTGAGGATTTGAGGGAGCGCGGGTCGCTCGTAAGGATAAGCAGCATACGGCACAGCTACCCACACTGCTGGCGCTCAGGCCACGCCCTAGTCTGGCTTGCGCGCAGGGGATTCTTTTATGACACTGCCAAGATAGGAGAGAGGACCACAAGAGCGGCAGGAGAGGTCGAGTATTTTTTTGAACCGCCAAAGAACAGATTTCTCGGGATCATAAACGACAGGCATCCATGGTGCATATCGCGCGAACGCATATGGGGATGCCCGCTGCCAGCGTGGCGGTGTGCCGAGTGCGGCGACCTGACATGGCACTTTTCACGCAAGTCTATAATTGCAGGCGCAGCAGCGCTGCCCGACGGGCCCAAATTTGAACTACACAAACCTTGGATGGACCGGATCACAGTACACTGCCAGACATGCGGCAGCCCCGACACGCAAAGAGAGGACTTTGTACTTGATACGTGGCACAACAGCGGCTCGGCACCGTGGTCCTCACTTGACGATGACGAGTACAAGAACGAAATACCCGTCCCGTTTCTTACAGAAGGGATAGACCAGACTAGGGGATGGGCCTATACGCTGCTGCTTGAGAATGTCATACTGCAAAAGGACGCAGTGGCGCCGTTCAAGTCCTTCCTCTTCCAAGGCCACGTACTTGACAAGAACGGGCAGAAGATGAGTAAGAGTAAGGGAAACGTCCTAGGTGGAGGGGAGTTACTGTCGAAGTATTCAGTTGATGCGATACGATTCTACTTTATGTGGAAGGCATCCCCAATAGAGCCACTCAACTTTAGCATAGACGAGGTAATGGCACGGCCATACAAGATGCTAGGTATACTGTACAACCTGCACCTCTACTACAGGCAGAACAGTACGTATGACGGCTTTGATGGCTCGACACACACCATAAGCTGGGCTGCAGAACAGGGGCAGCTCAAGGAGTCCGAGTCGTGGCTTCTCTCAAAACTGCAGAAGCTTATACGTACGGTAACCGAGAAGAACGAATCCTGCAGGTATCATGAAGCGATGCGCGCACTTGACGACTATGTAGTCAATACATTCAGCCAGACATACGTCCGTATGACGCGCGGCGATATCTGGAACGAAGATGACGAAAACAGAGACAGAAGGCTTGCAGTCTACGCAGTGTTGCACCATGTGCTAAGGGTCATAGATGTAATGATGCATCCCGTATGCCCCTACATCACCGAGTACCTGTGGCAGACTGCCTTTGTGGGGGCAGGCAAGGAAACAGGTACCCACAGTGACGGTGGTGCGGCAAGCATACTTCTTGCATCCTGGCCGATCTACGACGGTGGAATGGTTGACGATAATCTTGAGATGTCGTTTGATGCCATGATAAACGTAATATCCGCATCGGGTGCGGCCCGGACCACAAACCAATTAAAGGGCAGATGGCCCCTAGATGAGGCCATCATATGCGTAAGGGGCACCACAAGGGAGAGGCTCTCCCCACTTGTAGGCATGCTGCGCAAGCAGATCAACGTCGAACGCGTCAGGATTGTCGAGATCTCCCAGTGGGGCACAGGGGCAGCCCACGTACTAGAGATGCACAGATCAGGAATTCCCATAGTGGTGACTGCAAGACTCAATGCAAGGAGTGTGGGCCCGAAGGCAAAGCACCACATGGGCGCGCTTGTAAGAAAATTCCAGGACGCAGATCCAATCCTTGTGGCGCAGTCGCTGCAGGAGCACAGAACGTATGATGTCGTAATTACAGAAGACAACAACAACATAACCCTTGACGAGGATGACATTACAATAGGGTACGAGGCAGCAGACGGGTTTGCGCTGTCTGCAAGGGGAGGCGATTCAGCGGCAGCGGCAATAGATTCGGACCACAGCGATACAAGCTGTGTGGTCCTCCTGTCCACTACGAGAAACAGGGAGCTTACTGCAAGGGGACTGGTAAAGGATGTGGCAAGACGCATACAGTCACTGAGAAAGGAGATTGGTTACAACCCCACTGACATACTGAAGCGTGCATCCATTACAGGCCTAGAGGGGGAACCGCTTGAGATGCTTCAAGAGAGAACAGAAGAACTTGCGTTCTTGGTCCGAGTGCGCGCCGTAGACTTTGAAGAGACCTGCAGCGTATACAAGGACGAGGATGTAGACGGGCAGAAGATTAGGATCTCCGTAGAATAGCTTTTTTAATGGAACCGCCACCTGTTTTTTACATGGCAAAAGCCAAACAGAACGGACCAAACATTGTAGGAATCAACGTACTCAAGAAGAACGGCTTGGACGTAGACGGCCTAGTAAAGGAGCTGGTAAAGAACGCCGCAGTCGAATTTACTGCATACTACTACTTTACCAACCTCAGAGCCCATTGTACAGGAATGGAGGGCGAGGGCCTGAAGGGCATAATCGAGGATGCAAGATTGGAGGACCTGAGTCACTTTGAGTCGTGTATAGAGAGGATCTACCAGCTCGGAGGGGCGCTACCCAATGACGCCACGGAGTTCATCCGCATCTCTGGATGCGAGTTCCTACAGCTGCCCACGGACCCGACAGACCACAGAGCAATACTGGAGAAATGCCTCAAGGCAGAGCAGGGAGCAATAGTTAACTGGAACAACATATGCCAGATGACCTTTGGAAAAGACCCGGCCACCTACGACATTGCCAAGGATATACTGGCAGAAGAGATCGAGCACGAGTCGTGGTTTTTGGAACTGTTGTATGGAAGGCCCTCAGGACACATGAGACGCAAGTATTCTGGCGAGAGGCCGCACACCAGAAAACACTCACGGGCACTAGATATGGCATAATTCTCCCTATCCCCTTTTTTACCTGCACGACTAGGCTTCCTAGTGTGTGGTTGCTGTTATTACCGCTGATGGACAGGCAGGGGCCGCGGGCGGCTGCCGGATGTGTGGCGCCAGACAGACCAGATAATAAAAATCGTATACACCGTCTGTAATGGGTGTGTGTATGCTGGCGCAGTGTATGCTGGCGCAGTGTATGCTGGCGCAGTGTATGCTGGCGCAGTGTATGCTGGCGCAGTAATTCATGTTGACAGTGACACATCCTACAGTTGTAGCATGTCAAAAGACACACAGCACTCAGTTGTGTGACTTGCCTGTCTTGTATGGTACAAAAAAACGACCGTAAAAATGGACTCGCCGCGCAGCGCGGGTCTTTAGCCGTATCTGTACCGCATGACGGGGCTGCGGATTCCGCGCAGGATACAGGTTAAGTGATATTATAGTTTACACAAATACTTTTTAAACAGCGCAGACATCAGGATTCGTTGAAAGTAGCCATTGTCTACAATAAAAAGTTCATAGAAGAAGAGGATGTCATTAACGTCTTTGGAATAACAACAAAGGAATACTATAGCTTCAAGACAGTCGAGAAAGTAACCCAGGCGCTTGAGAAGGGCGGGCATACAGTCAAGGTGATCGAGGGTGGAATGGGGTTCATCGAGGAGATGAAAGACTTTATGCCAAGGGTCGTCGTCGGCGACAGACCTGGAATGGTCTTCAACATGGCCTATGGAATACAGGGTCGGAACAGATACACCCATGTTCCGGCAATGCTTGAGATGCTTGGAATTCCATATGTAGGATCCGGCCCCGAGGCCCATGCCGTGGTCCAAGACAAGGTGATGACAAAGATTGTATTGCAAAAGAACAACATTCCCACGCCCAACTTTTGGGTATTCTCCACCCGGGACGACAATTTTGACGACCTTGTCTTTCCAGTAATTGTAAAGCCCAAAATGGAGTCAACCTCGATGGGTATGAAGATAGTAGACAACTGGGACGATCTACGAGGCGCAGTAGCCGAACAGATTGAAAAGTACTCCCAAGACATTCTTGTAGAGCAGTTCATTCCGGGCAGGGAATTTGCAGTAGGCCTGCTCGGCAACGGTACTAACATTGAGGTTCTGCCAATCGTGGAGATTGATCTTGCAGGCGATCCAAACAAGATACAGACTAAAACGGACAAGATAAAGACCCCGCTGGAGAAGATATGCCCGGCGCAGCTGACCCCATACCAGGAAGAAGAGATCAAAAAGATCAGCGTAATGTCCTTTAGAAAACTTGGGTTGAACGACTTTGCAAGGGTAGACCTGCGCATGGACTTTGAAGGAAATGTATACATTTTGGAGCTGAACTCTATGGCAAGTCTCGGTCTGACTGGATCGTATGTACATGCGGCCAAGGCGGCCGGTTACACCTACGACTCACTCATCAACAAGATTCTAGAGACAGCAGCCCTGAGATATTTTGGAGGGTCACACCTTGAGGCCGATGAAGCGCCGCATGAAAAGACCGAATTTCAGTCACTGCGCCCTGCCATGCGAAGTTATCTTAGAAGCCACCTTACAACCAATGAGAAGCTTCTAGAGCAGCTGGTAAACATCAACTCCAGTGTTTATAATATTGAACATGTAAATAAGATGGGAAGAATCATCTCAAAGCGTCTGGAACACATTGGGTTTACTCCGCAGTCCTTTCTGGAGTTTGATGTGGGAAACATGCTTTACTTTAAGAACCACGAATCTGACGACAACGACATTCTACTACTGAGCCATCTAGATACGTGGTATGCAAACCAAGATTTTGCCCCATTCTCCAAGGTTGGAAACAAGCTGTTCGGATCTGGAATCGCCGAGAGTAAGGGAGGACTAATCGTAATGCTCTCTGCGCTACAGGCATTGAAGTATGTACGAAGGCTGAAGAAGATCAGATTTGGCATACTGTTGATCTCCGATGACTCTTTGGGGGGGCGCCTTAGCAAGAAGCTGGTACAAGACATCTCAAAGGTCTCAAACTACATAGTCGATCTCAAGTGGGGGGCCATACCAGGAGGAATTGCAACATCATGCTCTGGAATAACCAAGTACAAGATAGACATGGTACACAACAGAAGGCCAAACGAGTCAAACCGCGAGGTGATTCCCGACATGTGCCGCAAGGTCATTGCGTGGAAGAAGATATCGTCTGACTATCCGGATGCAAGGGTGACCATCTCGGACTTTAGCGCAAAGACATCCTTTGGGCGCGCGCCTGACTATGGCAAGCTATCCTTAGTGTCAAGGTATATGAATTATTATCAGCGCGAGTTCTTTGATGCCAAAATCAAAAAGATAGCAAAGCAGAAGACTGGCTCAAAACTTGATGTGCACGTAATCCAGCAGGTGACAAGGGACCCAATAGAAAAGACCAACGAGATTGCCAAGTTTTACAACATGGTGGAGGGCCTTGCAAAACCTGCGGAGATCAGTGTGTCACCAGAGCACAGGTTTGCAGCCTCAAGCATCTGCGATGCAGTAGACGGAAAACCAAAACTCGGCTCGCTCGGGGCCGTAGGTGCAGATTATAGAACCCCAAACGAGCACATCATAAGAGACAGCCTGATTGACAGGGCGCTCCTACTTGCCCTAGTGGCCAACAAGTGTGCATCTGCATCTGTGGAGGCCCAAGATTAAGATATGCAGGCACATACAGGAAGGACCAGTGGGGTAAGCATAGAGCAGATTGAGGGAACATTCTCCCCCACCCGCGACAGAAAGGCAGCAGTCTCAAAACACGGAATGGTTGCAACCGCGTTCCCAGAGGCTACAAAGGCTGGTGTCGCGATGCTCAGGAAGGGTGGAAATGCTATAGATGCCGCCTGCGCATCGTCGCTGGCCTTGGCAGTCTGTGAACCCCAGGCCTCTGGAATAGGGGGGCAGACCATTGCCCTAGTTCACATAAACGGCAGGACCATGTCAATTGACGGTTCAAGTAGGGCGCCGTCGCTTGCACACTCCTCCGTATTTGAAAAGCACGCAAGACGGTTCATCGGAAACAAAGCAACCACGGTTCCCAGCACCCTTGCAACGATCGGTTATCTGAACGAGCATTACGGACGACTGGACTGGCATACGATAATCCAGCCTGCAATAAGAATTGCAAGACGCGGGTATAGGATTACCCAGCTGCAACACAATGCACAAAACAACAATCTGGACAAATTTTTCAAGGTCAAGTCTAGGTCAGGGGCCAAGTATTTTCTAAGGGACGGCCAGGTCCCGTACGATGTGGGGGATTTGTTTGTCCAAGACGATCTTGCAGATATGTTGACCCACCTCAGTAAGTATGGATATTTTTCATTTTATCACGGAAAGATCGCCGAAGAGATTGACAAGGATATGCGAAAGAATAGGGGTTTTTTACGAGGTGAGGATCTTGCATTGATTCCCCATCCAGTCGAGAGAAGGCCGATCTCAAAGAGATACAGGGGAGTCCAGATCTTCTCGATTCCCCCACCCGGTGCGGGGGATACGATGCTGCTAGTAATGATGATGCTCAACAACATACCAAAACGGCACCTGCAGAAGAAGGACCTTGATACGTACCATTATCTGGCCGAGACCTTCAGAAAGGCGCTCCTGTACAGGACACAGAGGCCGTTTGATCCAAACACGTACCATCAGATCAAAGATACGGTTCACCTAAGCCAGAGCTTTGCAAGAAACCTCTCAAAGTCGATCAGAGATACAGTTGATACGTCTCTTCCGCTGAGGGAGCCGTCAGTCGACCTTGAGGATACCACCCATATGTCCACAATAGACGATGAGGGAAATGCCGTAAGCATGACCCAGTCCATAGAGCTGGTCTACGGCTCAAAGGCAGCAGCCGAGGGGCTTGGCTTTCTATACAACAACTACATGTCGGCCTTTGAGTTTGAGAATCCCAATCATCCGTTCTTTCTGAGGCCAAACGGAATTCCATGGTCGTCGGTATGTCCAAGTATAGTATTTTACAACCACGAACCATGGATTGCAGTAGGCAGTCCAGGCAGTGCCAGAATCTTCTCGGCCGTGAGCCTGTTTTTGTCAAGACTGTTTGACGAAGGGAACTCCATATACGAGGCAATGGAGAGGCCCCGTATTCACTGCTCGCTTGGAGGTAGAGTCAGCCTAGAGAATGACGAGTCGACAACAGGACTTGCCGAGCACCTGAGGAAGAAGGGATACAAGATCGATATTCGTGAAAGATACTCGTTTTATCTTGGCGCAATTCACGCGGTTCTAAAGTGTCAGACAGCTGACGGTTTCCAGGGGGTCGCAGAGATCCGGCGCGACGGTACGGCCGAAGGCATATGAACAGGCTTCCAATTCTGCTGTCGATTCCACATGGTGGAAGAATAAAACCCGCAGAACTCTTAGGCCGCACATGCATCACAGACAGGGATCTCTTTGACGATTCGGATCCGTTTGTAGTGGAGATCTATGAACTAAGGGGGATTGTAGAGCGCGTAATTAAGACTGACATTGCAAGGACGTTTGTTGATCTCAACCGTTCCCCCAAGGATCTGCCCCCCGCAAACCCAGACGGACTGATTAAGAGTACGACCTGTTATAAAAGGCCCATATACCATGCAGGGTTAGAGCCTGGCGATGCGCTGCAAAACAGCCTAATCGAGCTGTACTACAACCCGTATCACGACTCCATTCGCAAGAGTATCGCGGAACTGGATCTAAAGGCGTGTCTGGACTGTCATTCTATGGCGCCAGTCGCCCCGCCGATATCCCCTAATCAATACGGTTCGGGGCGTCCAGCATTCTGCATCTCAAACAGGGACGGGAGTACGGCGCCGCAGAGCATGATGGATGCGCTAGCAGACAGCATTACAGAACATTTTTTGGTGGATAGGGATATGGTTGCCCAGAACAGTCCTTTTCAAGGGGGATACATCACAAAAACTTATGGAGACGGCCCCGTCCCGTGGATCCAAGTAGAGATGAACCGTAACCTGTATCTCTCAGAACCATGGTTTGACGGAGGGGCCATGTCTGTGAATGCGGCACGCCTACAAGAACTCAACTTGATGTTTGCAAAAACCATGGAATCGTTCGTGCAGAAACTGTGACCTGCCTAAGATCCCGTCGTATAGTAAGGGAATAAGGGATCCGTTCTTACATATATGCGTGAAACTGCTGCGCGGATTGTAAACGTGATGGATCATACGTCTGGCCCGAATCGTCCAAAGGGCTAACTTGAATCATGGAGTAGTGGTGGGCGCACCATCAGGGTATGACTTCACCTGTCCTTATATGGATCTGACACCTCTGTCATATGCACTTAAACACGACTGAAAAACCCATGTTGTAGTAACACTTCGTGACTTTGAAGTTCTTACGTAGTAATATGCGGAAAAAATCGTTCTGAAAAAATTGAAAAATTCTAACACTTCGTGACTCGAAGCTTATACAATCCGAAAAATATTTAGATCAGTGTTTCGACATTATGGTATGAACCCAGAACTG